>NZ_JBFENQ010000080.1:0-8154 GCF_041551015.1 Sulfurovum sp.
GTTAAAGCAATTGGTGCAACAGAAGGTATTCGTGTAACATTCTTAAAAGATATTACACCACTTCCACACAATGGTTGTAGACCACCTAAGAAGAGAAGGGTATAAGCATGGCAAGATATAGAGGTCCAGTTGAAAGACTAGAAAGAAGACTTGGTGTTGATCTTGGGTTAAAAGGTGAGAGAAGACTCGCTGGTAAAAGTGCATTGGAGAAAAGACCATATGCACCAGGACAACATGGACAAAGAAGAACAAAGATCAGTGAATATGGTCTTCAACTTCAAGAGAAGCAAAAAGCTAAATTTATGTATGGTGTAAGTGAAAAGCAATTTAGAGCACTTTACAAAGAGGCAAACTCAAAAGATGGCAACACAGGTTCTATCCTTATCCAACTTCTTGAGCAAAGACTTGACAACGTTGTTTACAGAATGGGATTTGCTACAACTAGAGCATCAGCGAGACAATTCGTAAACCACGGACATGTACTTGTAGATGGTAAAAGAGTAGACATTCCTTCATTTAGAGTAAAAGCAGGTCAAAAAATCGAGATCAGAGAGAAAAGTAAAACGAACCCTCAGATCCTTAGATCAATCGAACTTACTAACCAAACTGGTATAGTTGAATGGGTTGATATGGACAAAGAAAAACTTTTTGGTTTATTCACAAGAGTTCCAGAGAGAGAAGAAATTGCAATCCCGGTTGAAGAACGTCTAATCGTTGAGCTATACTCTAAATAATACATAAGTAAAGGCTATTAATGAGAAAAATTAAAGTTGCACCATTTATGCCAACAGAAGTAGAAGTAAATGAAATCAGTGCAAACCGCGCTGAAATCATTGCTTATCCTTTTGAAAGCGGTTATGCTGTTACACTCGCACATCCACTTAGAAGACTTATCTTGGGTTCTTCTATTGGGTACGCACCTATTTCGATTAAAATTGAAGGCGCTGCACATGAGTTTGATAACATCAGAGGTATGCACGAAGATGTTGCTGTATTTATTATCAACCTCAAGAACATTCGTTTTAAAATTAAAGACGAAAGTGATAAAGTTGAATTAAAATACAGTTTCTCTGGGCACAAAGAAGTGACTGCACAAGATCTTAACAATGATCAAATTGAAGTAGTGAATGGTGATCTTCCACTTGCAACACTTAATGAAGATGCAGAACTTAACTTTACAGTTGTTATCTCAAAAGGAATTGGTTATGTACCAAGTGAAGACCTTAGAGATGATGTTGATAGTGACAGCATTGCACTTGATGCTTTCTTTACTCCAGTAAGAAAAGCGAATTATAAGATTGATCCTGTACTTGTTGAGGACAATCCTAACTTCGAAAAGATTACATTCGACATTGAAACTGATGGTCAGATTGGTCCGGTTGAAGCATTTACAAATGCACTTGAAGTAATGAATAAGCAACTTTCTGTTTTTAATACGGTACTTGATTTAGATATCTCTGTAGCACCGGTAAAAAGAAACAGTGACGATAGCGAACTCAAACCTTTTATGCAAACTGTAGATAGTCTTGGACTTAGTGCAAGATCATTCAATTCACTTGACAGAGCTGGATTAAAGTTCCTTGGTGAATTGGTATTGATGAGTGAAAACGAGATTAAAAATATCAAAAATCTTGGTAAAAAATCTTTAGATGAAATTTCTGAGTGTCTCGTAGAGCACGGATTTGGTTCAGACTTTGAACTTGCAGACGTTACAAGAGTAAATCTTGTAAAGAAAATAGAACAACTTAAAGCATAGTTGTTACAGTAAAGGAATATTATGAGACATAAGCATGGTTACCGTAAATTAAATAGAACGTCTTCTCATAGAGCGGCGCTTCTTAAAAACCTTTCTATTGCTTTGACAAAAGAGGGTAGAATTGAGACTACATTGCCAAAAGCTAAAGAGCTTAGAAGTTATTTTGAAAAGCTTGTTACAAAAGCTTCTTCTGGTGACTTTAATGCACACAGAGCAATTTTTGCAATGTTACAACATAAAGAGTGTACAAATAAAATCGTAAACGAGATCGCACCAAAGTATGCAGATAGAAACGGTGGATATACAAGAATTATTAAAACACGTATGAGAAAAGGTGATTCAGCACCTATGGCAATTATCGAGCTTGTATAATTACCTCTGAAACTCCAGTATTTCAAGGCCTTGCCTTGGATACGACACATTAAATCATTAAACAATTCAAACACACATTGACAAAGTAACACTTTTAGTGTATAACACACTTAAAGAACATAGTAACAAAGATTTTACTATGATTTCGTTATAATCAATTTTATAATATGCGCCATAAAGTAGATGCATGATAAGGAGAACCATTGATACCATTTTCAGATGAAGAACTAGAACCTGCCGTAATAAATGTAATAGAGAGGGTAAGACCTTCTATTAAACTTGATGGGGGGGATATCGCTTTAATTGCCATCAAAGACGGAAAAGTTTACGTACAACTTCAAGGTGCATGTGTTGGGTGTGGCAGTTCAGGTACAACGATCAAGTTTGGTGTAGAGAGACAGATGCAAACACTTATTCACCCAGAGATCACTGTAAAAAATGTGCCTGCAGGTTTTGAAGATAAATTGGATCAATTAATTTAAGATGAATAAAGTTAGTCAAGATTTACTGCTTCAAAGAGCCGAGAATGAGTTTCTACAGGGGGACTATGCTAAGGCACTTAGAAGTTATGGATTGATATTAAAAGATTATCCTACATTAGATGAAGCTAAGATCGGTGTTTATTTGAGTGATCTGGGAATAGAGAGTGAAGAAGAAGCACAAGCTCTGTTTGACTATTATCAAATGATCAAGAGTGAAAAAGAGAATGCTGTAGATATCATTGATGGGCTTATTGAGAATTTAGACAGTTCAAAACATAAGTTGCAAGAACTCTTGATTGAACCTATAGAAGAACAGATAGAATATAGTGATGGCATACGTTACAGTGATTTTCAAGCACTTGTAAAGAGTAGAGGCAGCTTCAAAAAAACATTTGAAGATATCATGTTCTCAACAAAAGTGGTCATTACCAATAAAGATGAGTTTATAGATTTTGTTACACAGCTTGCCAATGAAGGGTTTGATGAGATGGCACTGGGATATCTGGATGCTTCAACGAGTTTATTTGGAAATGATCAGGATATACTTGCCCTTTACCATGTGGTCAGAGGACAAAAATAGTGAAATTGGACTTCCAAAAAGATGGTTATCTTTTTCTGACAGATGATACAAGCAAACTCGATAAAGATACACTTTTTTTAAAAACAGCACAGAATAGCGACTATTATGAAAAATTAGAAGTAAAACCAGAAACGCTTACTGTAGATGAACTGATCTCTTTTTGGGAACTTGAAAAG
This sequence comes from Sulfurovum sp., assembly GCF_041551015.1. Taxonomy (GTDB): domain Bacteria; phylum Campylobacterota; class Campylobacteria; order Campylobacterales; family Sulfurovaceae; genus Sulfurovum. The sequence goes on from NZ_JBFENQ010000080.1 coordinate 3,367, forward strand.
ATGAAAGTGGTAGGTGTTACGGGAACCAATGGTAAAACGACCGTAACTGCAGCAATTTATTCTTTTTTACTTGATCTGGATGAGAAACCTGCATTGCAAGGAACTCGTGGCTTATTTGCGCAGGAAAGACGGATTGAAGAGAAGAGCATGACCACGCCTTCGATCTTGGAAACACTGCACAATATGAAGCAGACGATGGATCTTGGATGCAACTACTTCATTATGGAAGTAAGTTCACATGCGATAGATCAAAAACGTATAGAAGGTTTAACCTTCGCGCTTAAAGTCCATACCAATGTCACCTCTGACCATTTGGACTATCATGGGACAGTTGAAGAGTACAGACGTGTCAAAAGTCTCTTTTTTGCAGATGAATCGCCGAAGCTTCTGAATAAAGATGACATTAAAAACATTACATATAACCCCATAGGGGCACAAAGTTATGGTGTGGATGAACCTGCAACATTTAAGGTTCAGGCTTTCTCTTTGTTACATGGGATTACTGCAGGCATAAAACATTTACAGACTGAAGCCACGTTTCACTCTCCTATGGTAGGGCTCTTTAACCTCTTTAATCTCATGGCAGCTATTGGTTCTGTGCAGATGTTAACAGGAAGAAGCATAGAAGAGATATGTGAAGTGGTAGAGTACTTCGCAGGGGTCTCAGGGCGTATGGAAGTGGTGAGTCGAGATCCGCTTGTGATCGTAGACTTCGCACATACGGATGACGGTATGCACGCAGTGTTAGAGTCTATGAAAGACAGAGACCTTTCAGTGGTCTTTGGTGCAGGTGGGAATAGAGATAAAAAGAAACGTCCTCGTATGGGAGCTGTTGCAGGCAGATATGCAAACAAGATATACGTCACCAGTGACAACCCTCGAGATGAAGTACCTGAAATGATACTTGAAGATATACTTTTAGGACTACATGGTAAAGACCATGTCACTGCCACCCCAGATAGAAGATTGGCTATAAAGATGGCTTTGGATGCACTTCAGGAAAATGAAGTACTACTCATACTTGGTAAAGGTGATGAAGATTACCAGGAGATCAAAGGAGTAAAGCATCCTTTTGATGACAGAAAAGTAGTGAGAGAACTTCTAGGAGAAAACTTCTAGAAGTTTAACGTCACCTTTAAGCAAGTAAAACCTACCCATTTTTCCAAATTATTTTTAAAGCTATAGATAAATTCTACATGAACTAAATATGAATTTTATGTGTAATTCACTCCCAGATTAAATTTCTTTCCTGTTTTCTGTGTTTTTCCGTAAAGTAGATGCGCGTTGGCAACTTGATAGCCTGCCCATCCAAATGAGAGAATTGTCAATAACCCTGCCAAAAATATGAACGGTGGTATGAAGATAGAGAGTATATAACTGACAATGGTTGCTGTATGAATATAGAGGTGTTTCATGACAGTTTTTGGATGAATTATTTGGTGCATCATAGGTGGAGATATATAGCCTTGGCTGTTAAGATGAAACCATGTCAAGAAAGGTACTATTTTGTAAAACATAGCAAAAACTATACTAAGTCCAAATGATGTAAATGCAATATAGCTAAGAGCACTTATAGAATCATTGTTCATCAAAAGTGTTAGTAAAAGTGACAACATACTGACAAGTAAAGAGCTAAGTCCTAGACGCCAAAACCATACGGTTGCATCAGTGATAGGTCGTTTGCGTTGAGTAAATCTTTTGAGTGTCAATAACGCGAAACTACCTAAAAGTAAAGCAATAAATATGTCAGCCAGTATCCAAATATCTGGATAAAATATCCCAACAATGGAACTGACTAAAAGTAGTGTAAAAAGTGATAATGGCATAAATTTGCTAACAAGTTTTGGATAGGAAGGTGTAACATAAAACATCTCAATAACTTGAAAAGAGATTGAAATTATAAGTAGAGCTATCCATCCATATAGACCAAAAGAGTAGTGTGCTTCTTTGATTTGACTGTAGCTAGAACCTTCTATTAATCCGGCAAGTGCAGATGTCAAATAAAGTGCAAATAGTACGACAATACCTAAAGAGAGAAGGGTGTAGGTAATACCCTTAGATGAAACAGTGTGATTCTCAAGAGAAAAGAGATTTTTTACCATAATAATAACAATGCCCAAAAGAGATGTACCAAGCAAAACAGAGGCCAGCAAAAACATCCATGAAGTATTTGTCAAAATAAATGCAAAAAGTAAAGTGATAATACCAAGTATAAAAGGGTAAAGCAGTAGATTTGCTTTGAGTACAGGTGAAGTGAGTTTAATGCCTGCAATAACGGGTAACATTTGAAACAGTGCCGCAAACATAAAAGAAAGCATTACACCAAGAGTGAGTGTATGGGTGAGTATAATAGCTTCTATGCTGCGTGCATTAAAAATAGCACTTTGGAAAAATAAGACAAATATACCGCAGAGTATACCAAAAAGTGAGCCTACAAAGAAAAAACGAAAGACAACTGATATGGGGGGTGCTTGATCTAGCGAGAGTCCATTTTGACTAAGCATTTAAAAGCTCATTTAAATCAACATCTTTATTGCTACAGATGACAATATGCCAATCTCCATGTTTATCCTCTTTACTTAAAGTAAGATAGCCATGCTCTTGAGCTAAATCTAACAGAGGGATAGGGTTTTTACTGTGAAGCATATAGAGATAACTCTCATCATCTAAATTACGCAATATTTTCATAGACATCTCTAAAGGTTTTGGATGAGAAAGTTCTCGAGTATCTATGCCTATTTTTGTCATAATGACATATCTTTCATAGCCTCAAGTGTGCTCTCTTTTAGCTCTGGGGGGAGTGCTCTATCACACATGGCATAAAGCATTTGCTCTTCTTTCATGTTGTGCTGCTGCAGAAGTATCATCATGGATTCTGCCAAAGAGAGATAGGCATCTTTATCTTTTTGCTCTAATGCTTCAGCCATCTGACCTATGAGACTTCTTACTTGGTCATGCTCATAACGCATCACTTGCGTAGGCCCTTCTATCATACCTGTTTGTGCTTCAAATGCCGGGAAAAGCGATTCTTCCTCTTTTTTAAAGTGGGTAAATGTTTTATTTGAAAAGGCTAAGAACTTTTCTCCTGCCACTTCCCATTCACCCTGTGCAACAGCTTCTTCCGAAGCTGCAAAAAGCGTATCACACTCTCTGTGTTCATTTTTCATATAGCTTGAAATTATCATGATCTAATCCTTTGTTATGCTAATTAGTTGACTGTGTAGCTCTGTTGTTAAAAGAATCTCTTCAACTCTTGCCTGCCAAAGGGTGTGAAACATTTTTTGTTCTTCTTCTGTCGCAAGACCCTTAAGGCTTTTACCCATCAATGGTTTCATCTGTTCGTCTGTTTTGACCAAGGAAGGATCATAAGAGAGATTCACGCTTTGCATAGTGTCAAGACGTGTGAGTTTCACTTCTGCATCGATAGGAGCCCCATAGAACAGAAGGTTATCTCTAGAAAAGTTCCCTTGAATCCCTTTAAACCCACCTTCACCGCCAGCCCCTAAAATAAATGAGAGGATATTTGCTGTAACCCCGGTGACTCCATCACTTTCATTGTCTCTCATCTCGACCTTTACAGACCCTCTGTGTGGGAGTCTGTCTCCATAAAGTGCAATTACTCCTTCAGCGGCCATAAGATAAGCTCCTGCTACAGTAGGACAAGAGTGCCCTGCCAGCTTGACACAATCAAGATAGCTGACCTCTAATTCCCCCTTTTGAAAGGCACCAAGAAAATCGCTTAAAGGGTCATAAAGTCTTATAGAGGCTATTTTTGAATAAAAATCGGGGTACTTCATAGTTATGTCCTCGTTAGAAAGATAAGTAGATTATAATAAAATGGAAAATATAAAGGCTTGATACAGGTCAATGATGTTGGTTTAAACTGCTATTAAGTAAATAGGAGTAAAATACTCCCAATTAAACTCCAAAGGATTATTATGGTTCCAGGTATACCACAACCAGCGTTTTATATTTTCAAATGTCAGCAGTCAGCACCTCCAGGGATGCCAAAACCATCTTGTGTTAAAGCAGATGATAAAGAATCACAAGAACTTTTTCAGCACCTTGCGCAGTCATTGATGCAAAAAGGTATTATAGGTACAGTAACACCTATACAGACAGGATGTCTAAATCGTTGTGCAGTTGGCCCAGTGATGCTTGTTGAACCAGGACATACAATGTATGTAAGTTTAACAAAAGAGAAGATAGACAGAATCATCGATGAGCATATCATAGGTGGAAATGTTGTGTCTGAGTTTGTGATTCCTGACTTAATGTGGGGAGACCCAATAGCACCGGCATCAATGGCCAAATAGTAGTCTCTCGACTATTTTAAGTAGCCCTATTATATATTAGGGTTGCTTCCTCAATTTTCTCACAATTTATCAGTATAATAGAAATATTGTTAGGATTTTGATATAATTCCAATAATTTTAGATAATAAATAGGATTCATTATGAATATAACTATGTTGTACAGTAAACTTCACAGAGCAACTGTTACGGATGCAAACCTTAATTATGTAGGGTCTATTACGATTGATCAGGATCTCTTGGATGCTGCAGATATGCGTGTCGGACAAAAGATCGATATCGTAAATATAAACAACGGAGAACGTTTTTCTACGTATATCATACCTGGTGAAGCAGGGAAAAAAGATATCTGTCTTAATGGGGCAGCAGCAAGAAAAGTACATAAAGGTGATAAGATCATCATTATTGCTTATGCAACCATGAATAAAGAAGAAGCAGATGCTCACCTACCTAAAATTGTCATACTTGATGATGA
>NZ_JBFENQ010000081.1:0-7862 GCF_041551015.1 Sulfurovum sp.
ATGCAATACAGTTCCCCCTGTATATTTGCACTGTAGATCATCTTGCAGTGTTAATGCCTCAAAAGGATCATCGGTATAAAATGCAGGGATTTGAGAAGAGTTGGTATAGTAATTGTTCTCCTTCGTTCCTGCCTGGATAATGTCATCATACCTTTTGGCATCTTCTTTGGCAAACCTATAGGTCGTTCCCTCTGCCGGTGTTGCTTCCAGATTATAGAGGTTTCCTGATCTCTCTTGAAACTCTTTGAGCTGGTCTCTCATAAAATCCAAGATCCGCATAGCCATCTCTTCTCCAAATGTATCCGCTATAGTATGTTTATCATTAGAAAAGTTTCGTATCATCTCATTCATCCCGTTGACACCGATGGTAGAGAAGTGGTTGTTAAACCCCGGAAGATACCTTGCCGTATAGGGGAACAGTCCTCTATCATACATCTCTTGGATAAATATCCTTTTTTTCTCAAGTGTAGCGTAGGCATACTCCATAAGTTTGGTAAGCCTTGCAAAAAGCTTCTCCTCCTCTCCTGCATAAAGGTATCCCAATCGTGCCATATTGATCGTTACAACACCAATACTCCCTGTCATTTCAGCACTTCCAAACAAACCTCCACCCCTCTTGAGAAGTTCACGAAGATCCAGTTGTAACCTGCAGCACATACTTCGTACATGTCCTGGCTTATATGCTTCTTCGTTAGGGATGAGTTCACCCTCTTCATTTCTTACATACTGACTTCCTATAAAGTTTTGAAAATAAGAAGACCCTATCTTTGCTGTATTTTCAAAAAGGATATCCGTATTTTCTCCATACCAGTCAAAGTCTTCTGTGATATTTACCGTAGGGATAGGAAAAGTAAAAGGCTGTCCACTTTTGTCACCTTCAGTCATCACCTCATAATAGGCTCTATTGATGAGATTCATCTCAGGTTGAAAATAATGATAGGTCATACTCTCTAAAGAGTGAATACTTTCATTTCTCTCTTTAGCCCGCTCCAATAACGCTTCATCATCCAATCCGGAAAACAGATGTTTCTGGTTTCTGGTCGGTATTTGATCTTTCAGATCAGCAGGAACCGTCCAGTCAATGGTAATGTTGGTAAAAGGGCTTTGTCCCCATCGTGCCGGAACATTAAGATTATATACAAAGCTTCTGATTGCTTTTTTTATCTCATTAAACGAAAGTCTGTCTTTAAACACATAGGGTGCAAGATAAGTATCAAAGGATGAAAATGCCTGTGCTCCTGCCCATTCACTCTGCAGAATACCCAGAAAATTTGCCATCTGACCCAAGGCCTCCCTAAAATGAGAAGGAGCCCTACTCTCCACTCTTCCTCTAACTCCGTTAAATCCTTCATCCAAAAGGACTCTCAAACTCCATCCTGCACAATATCCGGTCAAACAATCCAGATCATGAATATGATAATCTCCATCTCTATGTGCATACCCCTCTTCTTTTGAGTAGATCGTATCCAACCAAAAATTCGCGATCACTTTACCTGCTGTATTATTAACAAGTCCGGCATTGGAATAGCCAGTATTAGAATTAGCATTAACTCTCCAGTCAGATTTATCGATATACTCTTTGATAGTCTGAGTGGAGTTAATATAGGTTGTATCTTCATCTAAGCCCAATATCTGTTCTCTTTGAATCTTATGCATATGTCGATAGAGCATAAATGATTTCATCACTTCAAAATGTTGATGTGCATAAAGCACTTTTTCTATAATATCCTGAATCTCTTCGACAGAGATCTCATCTCTATTTTTGATCATATCCATTAACTCTACAAAAACACTCTTATCATAAGCTTTTACTTCACTTTTAAATGCTTTTTTGATCGCATCTTCGATCTTAAAAGGTACAAATTTCTGAGAACTTCCATCTCTCTTTATAATCGTTTTTATCATAACTGTTTCTCCCATACTTTTGCAAGGGTTCATTATAATTAATGATCTTTCCAAAAGGTTTGATAATTGTCAAGGAATTAAAAATTGTTCCTTTGAATGATTTGATCTTCATTATTTTTTGATTGAAATCAATACATTTATTTTAAACTTATGCTAAGTAGCTATTTGAACAACTTTTGCCATATCAACCAATCTTTGAGCATACCCATATTCATTGTCTTGCCATGCTGAGACTCTAAGTAGATTCCCTCCTACAATCGCAGTAAAAGGAAGATTGATCACAGCACTGTGAGGGTTTTTTATATAATCACTGGATTCATTTGGAGTATTTGTAGTATCGAGTATATTTTTATAGGTGGATTTTATCTCTGCCTCTAGTCGTTTATTGACCTCCTCTTTTGTATAACTTCCTTCTAGCATGATACTCAAATCATACAACGTAGTGCTAGCAACAGGCACTCTTATACTTTTAGCATAAAGCTTCTCCATGAGGTGTGGGAAAAAATAGGCTGTTGTCTCAGCAGCACTGCTCATAAGGGGTATGATATTTTGCGTTGCAGAGCGTGTTCTTCGTATGTCTTTTGAGTAGTGCTTTGCATCAAGTAAATTCTGGTAACTTGTATAACTATGGTACATACTCATCATAGCATGCTGGATACCAAAGTATTTATCTAGTATCTGAAATATAGGTACTATTGCATTTGCTGAACAACTAGAGTTAGAGATGATAGCCTCTTGTTTATACTCCTTATGATTTACACCCAAAATATACATTGGGGTATCATCTGTTACAGGGGTAGAGATAATCACTTTACTTGCACCGTTTTTAATCCAAGGGAAATTAGATTCTGTCGTTAAAAACATACCGCTGCATTGTAAAACAACATCTACATTTAAAGATTTTATATTCATATTTTCAGGATTAGGTTCGCAAAAAAGTTTTACTATTTGATTATCAATAAAAAGTTTGTCTTCTTGAATGTTAATATCATAATCAAGTGTTCCATAGATAGAATCATATTTTAAAAGATACGCCATCTGTTCATAGCTATAAAGGTCATTGATCCCCACTAACTCAAAACTGCTATCTTCAATCATGATACGTGCCGCACTTCTACCTATACGTCCAAAACCATTGATAAAAATGCGTATCTTTGCAGCACTCATTAATAATGACCCCATACTGAACTAAACATTTAATGTAGTTCTCCCCATACTGATACTGATTCCTGTAAGAAGAACAACTTTTTGATTATTTTGCATGGTAACCATTATAATGAAAAACAAGTGCCATACTATTGATAAGTATCAAAACTTGATACTTATCAATCTCTTTACCTATCAAGTCAGATAGAATAATATATTAAAAACCCGGGAGAATGTCATGGATGTAAAACAATACTATAACCCCAATGGTGAAGAAATACTTGATGAGAAAATCTTTGGTGGTTCACCTACAGGATTTGTGGATTTTAATCGTTCCAAGTACAGATGGGACAGCAATATCTATGATCTCATGAATGCCAACACCTGGTTTCCTTCTGAAGTCAATACCAGTACTGAAAAAAAGAACTTTAACAACCTCACTGATAATGAACAATCCATTTACAAAATGACTTTTGCACAATTAAGTTTCAATGACTCCGCACAAGAAGAATATCTTAGTGACTTTAGAAGACTGGCAAATAACCGTCTGGTCAAATCTGTTATATCTCTTCAAATTATGCAAGAGGTAAACCATTCAAAAAGTTATGCTGTTCTACTTGATGCATGTGGAAACTCTGATGAAGTTTTCAATCTTTACAAATATAATGATATGCTCAATCAAAAGAACCAACAAATTGCAGAACAGTTTGCTCGCTACATTGATGGTGGTTCTGTTGACAAAATGCTACTCTCTGCCATGGCAAGCGTGAACCTGGAAGGTATCTACTTTCTGTTAGGATTTAGCTATATTTATCTGCTTGGCGACAAAGTTCCCGGAGCTCGAGATATGATCAAGTTTATCGCCAGAGATGAACTCAATACCCACCTGCCTCTCTTTGCCAATATCTTCAAAACCATTCAAAAAGAGAATAAAATACAAACTGGCACTATTGACGCTGCCTATACGATGATCGAAGATGCAGTAAAAATAGAGTTGGAATATGGAAAATATCTGCTGAATCAGTTTCCGATTATGGGTATCACACCTGAATTGATGGAGCAGACTGTTTACAATTACGCTAACGACAGACTTGCAAAGATAGGGCTTACCCCTATCTTTCAGGAGAGCAACACAACCTATCTGCAAAAACTTGTGACCAAGCACCTGGATATGAATGAGGTCAAAAGTAACTTCTTCGAGAGTAATGTCTCAAACTATGCGAAATCAAGTATTGACTTAAATGATTTCTAATGCACTATTCAGAATAAAGGAAAAATATGCAACAAATAACATTTATGGATAGATATCCCGTATTTACCAAAAAGATTGTAAAAAGTGAAACGTCATTCAAGAGTATAGATGAAATCATTGCCTATCTGCGTGAAAAGATAGAAGCAGATCCCATTGCAATCTATATAGGTATATTTGATCATTATACATACACTAGCGGATTAGAAAATCACGAAATAGCAGATGAAATCAAAGATGCAAAAAATATAATGTGTTGTTTTGGTGACAAGTTACTGGTACCAGAGATAACGGCAGTAAGACCAAGATCATTTGGTGTGGTGCTTATGGAAGATACTTTTGTAGTAAGTTTTTTGCATGCACCTAGCCCTAAAGCAAATGCCACCATGATAGAGTGGGTTGAAAATATAGTGAATATATGATATGAGGCCTTAAAAAGTCCTCATTTTTTTACTTATTTAGTCTTTTCTTTACACTTCTATAGATAAAAACTATTTCTTAGATAAATAGCTGTAGATTCCCAAGGATACAATAATTAATGCAATACCAATAATAAGATAAAGTGCATATATCATCTGTGAGTAATCATGTAACGCAATCTTAAACACCACCATTAATGCTTCAATAGAAAGCGCGATGATAATAGCGATAGAAAACTTCGTTAAAACATTTGCATCTTCATCATCTTTGCTGTAATTTTTGAAAAAGACCTCTCTTTCCAAAATAGTCTTGGCAAGATCAAAAATAGCCAGTCCCAAAGTCAATGCCACAATAGGTTTAAAAAGTGCATCAAGAGAGAAGTTCCCTTCTATAAAAATGCTTGAAGCATACCCGAACAGTGCATAGATAATAGCAAAAAATGCAAAGGCCATCAATGAAAAACCTACGGCTTTATAAAAGAATTTTGTAAATTGATTAAACTCAGGATTTAACTCGACTAAACCAAGTCTTCCAAGTAATCCAGAGAGTCTAAAATCGATAAAAATATACTTATCTTCTTCTTTTTTCATCACAGTAACACAAGTTCTACCTGTTGCAGAACTGATGTAGGGAGAACTTATGGAAAAGGCTTCATCCTTTTGCATTAATTTTGTACTCATATAGGCTCTGTTTTTACCTTTTTCTGATACATCTTTTTTATTTCGAAATATATTAGGAGAAATTTGATTAAAATCTTGATCTGTAATATAAAGCAGTTCCATTGAAGGAAATGTTTGAAATATCTTTTTATAATTCTTCGATGTCTCTGATAAAATCGAACCTGTATTTTTTAAAGTTGTAATAATAAATTTTTCAATATCTTCCTGATTTTCCTCATAAACATTAATAAATTCTTTCATCATCGTTTCCTTTACTTTAACTGACGTTAATTAATAAAGTATAACATCAAAATAACAGTCTGAAACACATGTGACTGTATAGTTATTAACCAAAAGTATGCATATGATAAACGTATACATATGATAACCGACTATTAACAACAATTTAGCTAAAATAATTCATTAATTTTGGCTGCCTTATGGTAAGTCTTGGAGCGAATAACAATGAACAAAGCAAAATACATTTGGATGGATGGTGAACTCACAGCTTGGGATGATGCAAAGGTACATGTACTTACACACACATTACATTATGGTAACGGTGCCATAGAGGGAACTAAAGCTTACAAAACGGTAGATGGAAGATGTGCTATTTTTAAACTTAATGAGCATACACAAAGATTATTAAACTCATCAAAAATGACACTTATGAATGTGCCTTATACACTTGAAGAGCTCAATGCGGCACAAGTTAAACTATTACAGGAAAATGAACTCTTTGATGGTGCATATATCAGACCATTAGTGTATCTTGGTTATGGTGTAATGGGTCTATATCACAAAGACTGTCCTGTAAATGTATCTATCTCTTCATGGGAATGGGGTGCATATCTTGGTGAAGAGGGGCTAAGACGTGGTATTAGGCTTAAAATCTCTTCTATGACAAGAACACCGAACACTTCAAGTATGGGGAAAGCTAAAGCTGTGGCTAACTATCTCAACTCTCAAATGGCAAAATATGAAGCTGTAGAAGCAGGCTATGATGAAGCATTGCTTAGGGATGACCAAGGGTATATTGCTGAAGCATCAGGTGCTTGTTTCTTTATGGTAAGAGACGGTAAACTCATCTCACCACCATCTGACAACACACTTGAGTCTATTACGCAGCAAACGATTATTGACTTAGCTACTGATATGGGTATAGAAGTTGTTAGAAGACGTATTTCACGTGAAGAGATCTACATTGCCGATGAAGCATTCCTTACAGGAACAGCTGCAGAAGTGACACCTATTAGAGAAGTAGATGCACGTATTATCGGTGCAGGTTCAAGAGGACATATAACAGAAAAATTACAAACAGCCTATTTTGATGTAGTTGCAGGTAAAAACCCTGACTATATTAAATATTTAACATATATTAACTAACATAAGGATACATATGCCAGCAGACATGAATGACTATTTTAAAAAGAAAAAACCGAGCAATACCTCAAATAACAACAGTAGTGGTAGTGGCGGAGGAAGAAACTTCGAAAACCCGCTAAGCAATATGGGTAAAGGTGCGCCTTGGATGTTTATCATCGTAGCCATAGGATTTGCACTTTTTGTACTTAAACCATTTACGATCATCAACTCTGGTGAAGTGGGGATTAAAATCAATACTGGTAAATTTGAACAAGAACCTCTTGGAGCAGGACTACATTTTTTTGTCCCTGTGCTTCAAAAGATCATCCCTGTCAATACACGTATCAGAATGATCACATACTCTGATGTAAGAACAGGGGAACTAGGTGACGCATACAGAAACCTTGAAGGTGGACTCAAAAGAAACCCGGCAATCACAGTACTTGACAAAAGAGGACTGACGGTCAATATCGACATTGCTGTACAGTACAGACTCAAAGCAGAAACTGCACCGGCGACCATTGAAAAATGGGGTACAAGTTGGGAAGAGAAGATCATCAACTCTAAAGTACGTGAAGTGGTACGTGATGTTGTAGGTCAATATACAGCTGAGCAGCTTCCTGAAATGCGTAACCAAATTGCAGCAGCAATCGAAGTAAAAGTAAAAGAGAGTGTAGATGCACTTCTTAATCAGCCTGTTATCCTTGAATCTGTTGAACTTAGAACTATCAACTTACCTACAAAGATCAAAGACCAGATAGAAAGAGTCCAGATAGCGAAACAAGATGTTACCATCGCAGAACAAGAAAAAGAAAAAGCAAAACAACAAGCACAAAGAGCAGCAGAAGTTGCACGTGGTGAAGCACAGAGAAATCGTATCGAAGCACAAGGTGAAGCTGACAAGATCCGTATCGAAGCAGAAGAGCAAGCTAAAGCAAATACACTTATCTCAAATTCACTTACACCTCAACTCCTCGAGTTAGAGCAGATCAAAACACCAGCGAAATTTAACGATGCACTTAGAGTCAATAAAGATGCACAGATCTTCCTTACACCTGGTGGCGCAGTACCAAACATCTGGGTAGATGCAAAAGGTAAACAACAACAGCGTTTGATGG
>NZ_JBFENQ010000082.1:0-7850 GCF_041551015.1 Sulfurovum sp.
AGCAAGAACTTTGATATGACGTTCTTAATGTTGATGGCTTTAGGTCTACTCTATCCGTTTAGAAGAAGATTGTTCAAATAATCTCTTCTGTGAATAAATTACATATTCAATACGGAGCAGCTATGCTAGCTGCTCCTGTTTTTGTTATTCTCTATAACAATTTCTTTCAGCAGCAATCTTTTGATCTTAACTTAGTACACTTCGATATCAATGCACTTTTTTTTCTGATTATCTTTTATCCGGTAGTAGAAGAGTTTGCTTTTCGTGGAGTGATTCAGGAGTATATTGCTAGCAAGACGAAACAATATCCATCTTTTTTCTTTTTGACGGTAGCTAACATTATCACATCAGTTCTTTTTGTTCTAATGCATTTTGTACATCATGCACCGCTATGGGCACTACTGGTTTTTGTACCTTCATTGATCTTTGGATATTTTAAAGAGCAGTATGGACACATCGGAGCGAGTATCTTTCTTCACATGTTTTATAATGCATGCTCTTTGTTTCTTATACTCTAAAGATTAGATACACATCGCCTGTTTAATTCTCTCTTGATTCAGTTTCTTGATCAGTTTTGTTGAAAGCTCACCGTAACGTTCCTCATCTAGGTTAAGTTGTGCCTGTAATTCTTCTGCAGGTATTTCTTCTGCCCATGATTTTAGTAGCTTTAATTCTTTTTTAGTAAGTTTTACTTTAAGTACTTCGAGTAACTCTTCAGGCTCTTTAAGAGGGTTTACAAGCTTTTTAATGTGTTTTTCTATCTCTTCGTTTAATGTTGACAATGTATTTTCCTGTTATTTAGTTATTTGCATGATTAGAACGTACCCGATTCCTGCAAGTAGAATGGTACCAAAAAGGTTAAGTGCCATGTTGGCAAAGGCATGTGCATAGTGTCCTGACTCAAGTAAAAAGAAGCTCTCTATGGCAAAGGTAGAGTAGGTTGTTAATGCACCTAGAATACCAGTAACTAAAAATGTTTTCAGTTGTGGCGGAAGTGAGGTATTGAAATGAAAATACGCAAATAACATACCTATGATAAGGCTACCTATGAGATTCACTGCAAGTGTACCCAATGGAAGTGCATGTACAAAATGTTTATTTGTAAATCCATTTATCAGCAATCTTAGCGTTGCACCTATGGCACCACCGCTAGCGACTGCAATGATTGTTGTTAAACTCATCATCTATAACCTTTTGCATATCATTTCTAAGGGTTTCAAACCAGCTCTCATCATCACCTTTTACAGAAAAACTAGGTAAAAACGTATATTTAACTGTACCGCTGTGACCTGTTTTAATATGTTCATTTAAGACCCATTTACTACCTGTGATCACTATAGGTTGTACGCGTAGTTCTAACTTCTCTGCGATGATCTTTGAGCCTTTTTTAAAGGGAAGTAAGGGCTGCTTGTCTGTTCTTGTACCTTCTGGAAATATCGCTACAGGACGGTGATAAACTTCTTTAGACGCTTTAACATCTTTGATGAGCTTTATCAGACCTGCTTTGTTTTGACGATCGAGTGAGATCATCTCTCCGTGACGCAAGAGATTACCAAACCATGGTGCTTCAAAAAGCTCTTTCTTTGCAACCCAACGCAAGTGGTTGTTCTGTAGTGCTTCAAGTCCAATGATATCTACGATACCCTGATGGTTCATCAGATACATATCGACATTCGTATCCATAATTCCTTCTTGAGCCAATTTACCACCCATCATAAACAGTGTCATACGGTTGATATGGTGCACAATAGTACTTTTGTACTTACCAAATAACATTAGAGCAGGTATCATGAAGACAGCGGTATTAAATGAGATGACAAATGCACCCCAGTAAAATCTAATTGTCGCAAAGATCTTCATTCTTGACCCATCCTATAATGCCTTCCTTGTATTCAACCTTTTTAAACCCTTTTCGTTCACTCAGTAGCATGGTGTCAAGCTTTTGATCTATTTTGGTACTGACCGTACTTGTTTGCGTAGGTAAGATATAAAGTGATGCACCTTGTTTTACACATATTTTTTTATGTGGTATATAAAAAGTCAAGAGGGTGATAAGAGATACTACACCAAAAACAAGATAAAAGAAATCTCTTTTAAATAAAAACATCAGTAAAAAGAAGCCAACTAAAAACATAAACGTATATTTTTTTAGTTTTTCGAAACTGTCCTCTTTAGGATTTAAATCAGACTGTGTTGTGACTGAAGCATCAGCAACCACTACGGGAACTTCTAAAAAAACATATTGTTTTTTAATCGTGTTGAAATAGGTGAATTTAAGTAGTTTCTCTTCTACAGGAAGGACCACATAAAACTCTGCTTCAACTTTAGCATTATTACGTTTTAAACTTTCGACACCTGACTCTTGTACGTTGTCTAACTTCATATCTTCAAGGTTTGCTTCAAAAGCTTCTAACGAGAGGGTAACGATATGACTCTTCTCATCATAGTTTGAGACTTGTGAATTTTTTATCTTCATATCGGCAGCAATTACTTGGCAGTAGTCTTCACGTTGTTCAAGAGTCTTTATAAAGATGGTATTAGGTTCAAGTGAATGCTCTCCACTTTCAGAGGATATAAACAGTCTGGGAATACGTATATCTACATTTGAAGCTTTAAAATAGAAAGTATAGAAACTGTCGGGACCATTTTGTACAGTAAGAGGCTTCTTAAAGAGAGGCTGGGTATGGCTTGAAGTGTCAAAAGTGAATTGAGGTTTACTTTTACCCGATTCTCCAGGAGCAATGATCGTCACTGCAAAGAGCTGGTTCTCATAAACCTTCTTAGGCATATAACTGTACTTAAATTCGTTCTGTGCGCTTAGTAGGGTAGTATAAGCTAATATAAGTCCTATGAATAGCCATACAGAACGTAAGTGTTGCATTAGGCTTCAAAACCTTTAAGCATACGTATACCGTCTTCACTTCCAAGTATAGCTTCTAAAGCACGTTCAGGGTGAGGCATAAGACCAAATACATTTTTAGCTTCGTTACAGACACCGGCGATAGAAGTAACAGAACCATTCACGACTACAGGATTACCATTCTCATCTGAATAACGAAGAAGTATCTGACCATTTGCTTCAAGCTTTTTAAATCCTTCTTCATCTATGTAATAATTACCATCTGCATGGGCAATAGGTATGTTAAGTACTTCACCTTTTTCACATTTGTTTAAGAATGCATTGTCATTGTTAATAACACAAAGGTTTTGGTGTTTAGAGATGAAGTGAAGGTTATTATTACGCTTCAATGCACCAGGAAGAAGACCTGCTTCTGTAAGAATTTGAAAACCATTACAGATACCAAGCACTTTGCCACCGGTATTTGCATATGCTGCAACAGCTTTCATCACAGGAGAAAATCTAGCAATTGACCCTGAACGCAAATAATCTCCATATGAAAATCCACCAGGTACTACAACAAGGTCGATGTCTTCAGGAAGTTTCTCATCCTCATGCCATACAAGTTCTGTCGTATGTCCTAACTTTTCAAAAGCATACTGTGTGTCAAACTCGCAGTTTGTTCCAGGAAATCTTAATACAGCTACTTTCATACTAGTTGATCTCTATTGTATAGTCTTCAATGACAGTATTTGCAAGAAGTGTCTCACACATCTCTTTTACTTCAGCTTCTGCTGCATCTCTGTTTTCAGTATCAAGGTTAATGATGATCTGTTTACCGATACGTACATCAGCTACCCCAGCAAAACCTAAAGAGTCAAGTGCATGGTGTGCTGCTTTACCTTGTGGGTCTAAAACACCATCTTTTAAAAATACGTTTACTACTGCTGTCATTATTTGTCTCCTAGAATTCTATTTAATACTTCTTCATAAGCAACTTTCAGTCCGCCTAAACCTTCTCTAAATCTATCTTTGTCCATCTTTTCACCACTTTCACTGTCCCATAGTCTAAAGTTGTCCGGACTCAACTCATCGATGAGGATAATATTTCCATCAACATCTCTACCAAACTCTAGTTTAAAATCAACAAGTATTAGATTTTTTCTCGCATAGAATTCTTTAAGAAGAACATTGATCCTTCTAGCCATATAACGGATGTATTCAAGTTCAGATATATCTTCTACAAGGTTCAAGATAAGACAATGTTGGTCATTAAGCTTAGGGTCACCGAGTGCATCATTTTTATAGTCAAACTCTACAAGTGTAAATGGAAGTATTTGTCCATTTTCTATACCGAGGTTTCTGCTCAAACTGCCTGTCGCAATGTTTCTAACGATCACTTCTATAAGAATGACATCTGCACGTTTATGAAGCATATGGTTCTCATCAAGCATTTCAACAAAATGTGTAGGGATACCTTTTTCATTCAAATACTTGAAGAGCTCAGTAGAGATCTTGTTATTTAATGCACCTTTACCTGCTTCAGTTGCTTTTTTCTCTCCATTGAAAGCAGTAAGATCATCTTTAAATTCAGAGATGTAGAGTTCTGGGTATTCTGTTGTCCAAATTTTCTTCGCTTTACCCTCATAGACTAATGATTGTTTTATGAGTGTGTCTGTTGCCATTATTTTTTTCCTTTGTTTGTGATGATTAATGCTTTTAAGATATTTACAGCACTTTTAAGCTGTAGATCTTGATAGAGTTGTTTCTCTGTAATAACAGTGTCATCTATCTTTGTCTCATTGTTTTCCGTACCTGTACTTGTTTTTGATGACTTCGTTGCATTGCCATCTATT
Source organism: Sulfurovum sp. (assembly GCF_041551015.1). Classification (GTDB taxonomy): domain Bacteria; phylum Campylobacterota; class Campylobacteria; order Campylobacterales; family Sulfurovaceae; genus Sulfurovum. Next base: position 4,696 of record NZ_JBFENQ010000082.1, read on the forward strand.
TTAGCAAGCTCACTCTCTAAGTGTTTTTTGAGATCACTCTCTTTAAGCATAATAGGATCATCTTCTAAATCTATTTTTCCAAGATGCACGATAATGTCCGGAGTTACACCTACTGCCTGAATCGTACGTCCACTCGGTAGATAGTAACGTGCTACCGTAAGCTTTAATGCTTCATCCGCACCTATAGGCATAACAACCTGAACAGAACCCTTACCAAATGTTTTTTCCCCAACGATAATCGAACGGTTAAAATCCTGAAGAGCTCCAGATACGATTTCAGAAGCTGATGCAGATCCACCATTGATAAGTACAACAATAGGCGTATTTTTATCTGTACCTTTTTTTGTCGCTTTATACTCTACATTTTCACTTTGCAGTTTGCCTTTTTGACTTACAATGACACCTCCATCAACAAAAAGGTCTACAAGTCCGACAGCTTGATCAAGAAGTCCACCAGGGTTGTTTCTTAGATCTAAGATCATACCCTTGGTATTATTAATATGTTCTTTCATGGCTTTTTTTACACCTTCAACCACTTTTTGGTCAAAAGAAGTGACATGGACATAAAGTATATTGTCTTCTATCGTCTTTGCATAGACAGACTGAATTTTGATGATATCTCTAGTAATTTTAATTTCAAGCGGTTTCGGTTCACCTTTACGGATAATGGTCAGAACCAAAGAGGTTTTAGGTTTCCCTCTCATCAACTTTACCGATTCATCGATATTCATACCGATAGTCGCTATATCATTGATCTTTAAAATGATATCACCTGCTTTTATACCTGCTTTATCTGCAGGTGTATCATTGATAGGAGCAATGACCGTAAGTGCTCCATCTTTCATACCTATGGAGATACCTAAGCCGCCAAATTCACCTTTCGTTTGAACAGAAAGATCTTTATATTCCTTGGTATCCATAAAAGAAGAGTGGGAATCGAGGTTGGACATAAGTCCTTTGAGTGCCTTGTTTACAAGGTCTGTAGTATTGATATCATCCACATATTGACTTTCAATGACGTTAAGAATTTGTGTGAATTTGATATAAGCTTCAAGTTTTTCTTTTGCTGTAGAAGGTGCATATGTTTTTTCAGTAGTATCTTTAGCCTGAGCAAAAGATCCAAACATGTATGCTACAGTCAAAGTACTTGCAAGTCCCGCAATAATAACTTTTTTGCTTTTCTTAATCATTAAGGTGTTGTCTCCATATGAGAATTGGTTTATAATTTTATTTAAAAACATCTAAGAGGTTGCTTTGAATGCTCTGTATTACTATACATAAGGAAGGTTAACCGTTATTAAAATGATCAACAGATGCTTATGACGATAAACACTTCTTTACCATACTTTTTAATTGTTTCATTGTTTCTATTGAACTGTCACCACCATAAGCAATACTCTCATAATATTTATCAACATCTTTTATGGCACTTTCCTCTGGGTGGTCTTTCATATACCTTGAAAAGTATTGATGTAGGGTTTCACCTTTCTCTCGTGTATAACCTTCATTTTTTAATTTTTTTAACAAAGGCTCCAAAATACAAAATACTTTATGTGTACATCGAGGACGTCTGAAATATAAAGTGATACTCATTGTGGCCATTACTAAAACAAGCAAAGAGAGTATAAAAAGCAGGATGAATCTTGGATTTTCTTTTGCATATTGAATCAATTGTAGTTGACGGATATTACTATAGTACAGTATCCATGTCTCTACTTGATATTTTGCATACATGAGATAGAGGTTCACTTTTTGAATGAATTGATGATTTTCCTTAGCATTATCATCTGTACCCAATGCCTCTGCTGTTTGTCCATCGATAGCAGATGCAGTACTGGTTGTTTCATATCTTACCCAGTGTTCATTGATGTAGAGTTCAGCCCAGGCATGTGCATCCCGTTCCTTTACTGCAAGGTAATTATTGAGAGCGTTTACTTTGTCAGCTTTATAACCTGTGACGATACGTGATGGGATGCCTAACATACGTGCCATAGTAACAAATGAAGATGCAAAGTGTACACAGTAGCCGTGACGTTTATCAAATAAAAAACTGTCTGTAGTGTTATTGATGTCAAGCGCTTCGGGCTTTAGGCTATAGGTTAGTGACTGGTTTTGAAAAAACTTTACGAGGGCACTGGCTTTTTGTTCGGGTGTGTTAAATAATGCTTTTATCTTTTGTGATTCTTGATAGGTTTTAGGGTTGTGTTCTTTGTCAAAACTTGATGAAGCATTGTATGTGTACTCATCTAAAATATCATGAAATCTAGAACTCAATGAAGAGCTGGCAGCATAATGTATAGGTTCTTTAACAGGATTTTCAAGTGTACTGATCAAGTCTCTGTCTAAATCAGCATCTTTGACTGCACGTGAAGGCATATCCAACATATAGACCCAACGTTTTTGTGTAGGGTATAAAGTCACTTTATAGTTTATTTGTTCACCCTGAGTAGCATAATAAACTTGACTTTTTCTTTTCATGTAAACAGGTAGTGGCTCCCAATGGTCTTTTTTATCTAGATAAAGAATGCTTCCTCTAAAATAGAGATTGTTTGAAGAGGGGACTTTTTTGTCAAATCCTACTTCCATCACGATACGGTCTGATGGAACAAGTAAGGCTTTACGGTCTAAAAACATGGTACCGTCATGCCCCATACGTTGTATAGTTTCACTTTTAAACCCATAGTTTGCATGCTCAAATGAGATACGGGGAAAGAAGATAAAGAGAACAACCACCCAAGGCAGAGAATACATAAACATGACCATACTTGCCCGAAAGCTCTCTATCATATCACCTTTCATACTGTGTGCCAGTATCAGCCAAAGTAGAAAAAAGATTTCAAATATTACATATGTGAGCATAACGATACCATGAAAGAAGAACAAAGAGAGTGCCAGGAACAAGATAGGGGAGAGTAGCAAATAGATATTGATCTCCCGTGTTAGCCGTTGCATAGAAACAACAATGATCAGAACATAGACAAGTAACTCAAGAAAAAGTTTTAAGCGTGAAAGACCTCTAAAAGAAAAGACACCATATAAAGACAAAAAGAGTGCCAATAAACCCATGAAAAATATAAAAACAATGAGGAATTTATCTGCAGGTGTTTTTTTTAAGAAAAGCAGTGCCACAACCATGAACGAAAATATTAACATCG
>NZ_JBFENQ010000083.1:0-7767 GCF_041551015.1 Sulfurovum sp.
CCATTTTGTCAATGTTGACAGATTGTCAGATCCTATGATCAGATACTTGACATTGTATGCCTGGTTAAAATGTTTTACACTTTGTGAGGTTACTGTACTTTTGCCTTCTTTTATCTCATAATCAACTACTTCCACACGGTCAATAGAGTCAAATAGGGTATGACACCATGATAGTCGTGTAGAGGCATCTGCCAAAGTAGATGATTTAAAAGGGTTTAGGTAAGCAGGTACTACAAGCAGTTTATCAATTTGCAAGTTTTCTATAGCTTGTTCAACGATAAGTTGATGCCCTTTGTGCGGAGGGTCAAAACTCCCTCCAAAGATAGCTATAGTAGGCTTTTGATGATTAACCAAATACTAACCTCATTTACTGTAAAATTGCGTAATTTTAGCATAATAATCATAAGGGCAAAGTATGGCTGTAAAAGTAGCAATTAACGGACTTGGTAGAATCGGTAGATGTGTGGCGCGAATTATTGCAGATAGAGATGATATTGAGCTTGTTGCAGTGAATGCTTCGGGAACTGAAGAGATGCTTCAGTATAACCTTAAATATGACTCTGTCCATGGCAGACGTAACGATGTTACCGTAGCAGATGGATATCTTAATATTGGTGAAACCAAGGCGAAGATCTTTGCTGAGCGTGATCTCTCTAAGATAGACTTTGCATCTTGTGGTGCAGAGCTTGTGTTGGAGTGTACAGGTGCATTTTTAACGGCGGAGAGCGTACAGCCTTACTTAGACAATGGCGTAAAGAAAGTGCTTTTTTCTGCACCGGCTAAAGATGATACGGCAACATTCGTACTTGGAGCAAATGCAGATGATTACGCAGGTGAAGCTATCGTTTCAAATGCAAGCTGCACGACCAATGGACTGGCACCTGTAGCAAAAGTTTTGGATGATGCATTTGGTATAGATAAAGGCTTGATGACTACGATCCATTCATATACCTCTTCGCAGCCTATCTTAGATGCAAAGCATAAAAAAGATCCGAGAAAAGGGCGTTCAGGTGCAGTGAACTTGGTACCAACTACTACAGGGGCAGCAAAAGCTATCTCTAAAGTGCTTCCAAATCTTACAGGTAAGATAAACGGACAGGCGATAAGAGTACCAACACCAGATGTGTCTATGGTCGATTTGACCGTAACACTAAATACAAACGTGACAATTGAAGAGATACAAGCTGCATTTAAAACGGCCAGTGAAGGTTCACACAAAGGTATTTTAGGTGTTGATGAAGAGTATAGAGTTTCACAAGACTTTGTAGGTGAAGAGCTAAGTACAGTGGTTCCACTTGATACGATTCAAGTCATAGGTGACAACATGGTAAAAGTACTCTCTTGGTATGACAATGAGTGGGGATACTCTTGTCGTTTAGTAGATATGGCAGTCCACATAAGTAAAAAGTAAGACAGGGAACACATGAAAACATTAAAAGATTTAAAGATTGATGGTAAAAGAGTTTTTATAAGATGTGATTTTAATGTACCTAAAGATGAGTTTGGGAACATTACAGATGATAGACGTATCCGTTCTGCATTACAGACGATCCGTTATTGTATAGACAGAGATTGTAAAATCATTCTTGCTTCACACTATGAAAGACCGGAACCAGGTAAATATGAAGAGAAATATTCACTTATGCCTGTAGCGAAAAGACTACATACTCTATTGAAGATTAAAAGAGATATTTTTATGGCTCAGGATGTTGTAGGTGAAGATGCTAAAGCAAAAGCAGCAGCGCTTGAAGAAGGTGATGTACTTTTACTTGAGAATCTCCGTTATGAAGCAGGGGAAACTGAAAATGATATGGCATTTGCAGAGAAGTTAGCAAGTTTTGCAGATTTCTATATCAACGATGCTTTCGGTGCTTGCCATAGAAAACATGCTTCTATTGATGCGATAACAAAGTTCTTTGATTCAGATCACAAAGCAGCAGGTTTCCTTATGAGCAAAGAGATAAACTTCTTTACCAAAGTACTTGAAAACCCTGTTCGCCCATTTGTTGCCGTAGTTGGAGGTTCTAAAGTATCTGGCAAGCTTCAAGCATTGACAAACCTTGTAAATAAAGTAGACAAGGTCATCATTGGTGGCGGTATGGCATTTACTTTTCTTAAAGCACAGGGGTATGAAGTAGGTACTTCATTGGTTGAAGATGATCTATTGGATGAAGCAAAAGATATTATGATCAAAGCTAAAGAATTGGGTGTAAAATTCTACTTACCTGTGGATGTGGTAGCTGCACCCGAGTTTTCAGAAAACACTACAGTGAAATTTCTTCCTATACAAGAGATCCCTGTAGGTTGGATGGGACTTGACATTGGACCTGCATCCTCAAGACTTTTCCGTGAAGCACTGAATGATGCGCAAACGATCATATGGAATGGGCCTATGGGTGTGTATGAGATGGACAGATATTCAAAAGGAAGTCTAGCGATGTCAAACAACATTGCACAAACGCATGCAACGACTATCGTTGGTGGTGGAGATACTGCAGATGTGACACAACGTGCCGGTGATGCAGATGAGATGACTTTTGTAAGTACAGGCGGTGGAGCAAGTTTAAAGCTGATAGAAGGTATTGCTTTGCCGGGTCTAGAAGCACTTAAGTAGAAGGATTTTTATTGATTTTTGCAGCCTGCTATTTGTTAGGACGCATTTAGAGCAAAGCTCTAAAAACTGCGCTGTCGCTAAGACCGCTTCAACAGCAGGCTCATGCGATTGTTCGCATTGAAAAATAAAAAAGGATTTTCATGATTTTTGCAGCAAACTTTAAAACAAATCATACCAGAGCATCAACAAAAAAATATATTGAAGCATTGAAAGAAAAATTGCTTGCAAAAAAATCTGAAGATCAAGTCTATATTTTTCCTCCTGCAACGGCTTTAGATAAGTATGAGGGTGATTTTACTATCGGTGTACAAAACGCGTATCCTACACAAAATGGCGCGTTTACCGGTGAGATAGGTACAGAACAGCTTGAAGAGTTTGGCATTAAAACGATACTTATCGGACACAGTGAAAGACGGGAACATTTAGGTGAGTCTCAAGACAAAATCGCACAAAAATTTGCATTTTTTAAAGAACAGGGATATGAGATTCTTTACTGCATCGGTGAACCTCTTGAGATAAGAGAAGAGGGGGATGAGGCTGTGATGGAGTATCTTCTTGCACAGTTTGACGGTATTGATATTACCTATGAAAATCTCATTATTGCCTATGAACCTATTTGGGCTATAGGGACAGGAAGATCTGCTACAGTAGAAGAGATAGCTTCTACCCATGAATCTTTGAAAAAAACCGTACAAAAACCACTACTCTATGGGGGTAGTGTTAAATCAGCTAACATTAAAGAGATTACGGATATTCGTGGTGTAGATGGTGTTTTGGTTGGGTCTGCCTCGTTGGATGCAGAAAGTTTTGCTGAAATGATCTTATCATAGTCTTATATTGTTATCCTCGGATCAAGCCCGAGGATGACGTATAGGGATTCTATTTAAATAGATCTGCCAATGCTGAAGTATCAGTCGTTTTCGCTACTTCAGTAGTTTCTGAACTATCAACTTGTCTTTCTGTTATCCCTTCAATTTCGTTCAGTTCTATCGTATATCCTGTAAGCATAGAGGCTAGACGGATATTAATTCCAGATTTACCGATCGCTTTTGCTTTTTGATCACTTGTAATGTTAACAACGGCTTTTTTAGCATCAGCATCTACTTTGATACTTTGTGAAATTGCAGGACTTAATGCACGTGTGATGAAAACTTCAGGGATAGGTGAATATTCGATACAGTCAATATTTTCACCATTAAGCTCTTCACTTACAGCATTGATACGTACACCTTTGACACCAACAGCTGCACCAATAGGATCAACATTCATCTGTTCTGTCTTAAGGGCTATTTTTGCACGTTCTCCCGGGATTCTTGCTGCAGCTACGATCTCTACTACGCCATCATCGATCTCTGGTACTTCAGATGCCATAAGTGCTTCTAGAAACTTAGGTGACGTTCTTGTCAGTTCGAGGAAAAGACCGTATTCAGGGTCAACACTGACGTATCTGAGAAGTGCACGGATAGAGTCTCCACGTTTAAACTTCTCACCTTTGATACGATTTCTAAGTGACATAATACCTTTAAGCTCACCGATCTCGACATGTGTATTGTCTTCTGAATCGATACGGTTTACTGTACCTAACATTACCGAACCGACTTTTTCTCTATATTTTTCAAAAAGATCTTGTTCAACGCGTCTTTGTATATGGTATTCAAGCTCTCTAAAAAGATTTGCTGAAGCAGTACGACCGTGGTCTTCGAGGACAAACTCTTCTTTGAGTTGATCTCCAAGCTCTAAAGAGTCATCAAACTCTTTTGCCTCAGAAAGAGAGATAAAGCTGTCTGATTCTATTTTTTGTTTGTTCCCTTCTTTCCCTATTTCTACATAAAGTTGTTCATCATTATCGGCTACGACAGTAATGACTTTATATACTGAGTATGTTTTTGTATCACTGTTAATGATTACTTCAAATGTACTTGTGAAGCTTGTCAGTTTTTTTGCAGTATTGATCAAAGCTTCTTTAAATGCTTCCATAGCATGCTCTTTAGAGATGTTTTTTTCATGCGCAATTGCGTCTATAATGTCTAATATTTTTTCCATAATTATTTCCTAACCATTGGTTTTTTTTGATAATCAATACAATATACCGCTACAAGAGGTAACATAACAGTGTCAATAACGTCTTGGGGGGTGTTGTTTTTGAAGTTGAGTATTATAGCTAACCAAAGCTTTACTGAAAATAAAGTATAATTATCGCATTAATATTAAGAATAAATAAGACAATTTAAAAGGTAAAGATAGATGAAATTAAAACTTGCTAGAACAACACTTAAAGCGAAACCAAAAACGATTGAGTTGAAAAAATTAGAAGAAGAGCTAGCGAACAAGTCTATATTTTATTTTGATAAAGACAACTCGCATAAAGAGCTTAAAGAGTTAATCGAATATTTTGAAGAAAAAGGCTTTTCTGTTTACATGAGGGAAGTTAAATATGGTTTAGATGAGAATGAATACATCTATGAAGTGCATATCATCGCTTAAAACTAAGGCGACTTATCGCTTGAGCGAATGGCTAAAGTTGACTTTGTGTCAACATGGTTTTTTGGGGAAAACCCAAAAAATCTTCTACTAGAAAGACAAATCATTGAGTAAAAAATTATTTATAGAAACACTTGGTTGTGCGATGAATGTTCGTGATAGTGAACATATGATCGCAGAATTGAACCAACAAGAACCCTACGAAATCACTGAAAATTTAGAGGATGCTGATCTGATCATCATTAATACCTGTTCTGTAAGAGAAAAGCCTGTGGCAAAACTCTTTTCAGAGATCGGTGTATTTAACAAACATAAAAAACCCTCTGCCAAAATAGGTGTTACAGGGTGTACAGCATCCCACTTAGGTGATGAGATTATAAAGCGTGCGCCTTCTGTAGATTTTGTACTGGGGGCAAGAAATGTATCTAAGATCACTGAAGTGGTCAATAAAAAACATGCAGTAGAAGTGAGTACAGACTTTGATGAGAGTACCTATGCTTTTGGTGAGTACAGAAGCAATCCTTTTAAGGCGATGGTCAATATATCTATAGGGTGTGATAAATCCTGTACTTTCTGCATCGTACCTGCAACACGTGGAGATGAGATATCTATCCCTTCTGATCTCATTGTGCAAGAGATAAAAAAAGCTGTGGCTACAGGAGCAAAAGAAGTGATGCTTCTTGGACAGAATGTAAACAATTATGGAAGACGTTTTGGTAGTTCAGAAGAACAGTGTGACTTTACGCAGTTGTTACAAAAAATCTCTAAAATAGAAGGTTTAGAGCGTATACGATTCACATCTCCCCACCCTTTACATATGGATGATGCATTCATTCAAGAGTTCGCTTCCAATCCTAAGATATGTAAACAGATACATGTGCCTTTGCAAAGTGGTTCAACTTCACTGCTTAAAGAGATGAAGAGAGGTTATACCAAAGAGAATTTCATCAATCGCTGCGAAAAGATACGTACACTTTGCCCTGAAGCAACGATCTCTACAGATGTGATTGTCGGTTTTCCAGGTGAAAGTGATGCAGACTTTGAAGATACGATGGATGTGCTTGAAAAGGTACGTTTTGAACAGATGTTTTCTTTTAAATACTCTCCTCGTCCACATACAGAAGCAGCGGCGTTTGATAATCAAATAGACAATGATATCTCAGGTGCAAGGTTAACCCGTCTTCAGGCAAGACATACTGAAATTCTGGATGAGATAATGGATGCCCAGTTAGGCACGATACATAAAGTATATTTTGATGAACTCAAAGCAAATGGAAGAGTCTCAGGACGCTCAGATGACGGTAAACTCTTTTTTGTGCAAGGGAGTGAAGAGCTTTTGGGTAAAATAGTAGATGTTAAAGTGATTAAAACATCCAGAGGTGCGCTTGATGGAATGCTTGTTTAAGAAAATATGAAATCTTTTTCACAAAAAATACTTCTGACCATCGTCCCTCCTTTAGGGTATATGATCATGAGAATTTTATGGTATACAAGTAGAAAATCTTTCCATATAGAGGGAGACTTCACTCAGGAACAACATATTTATGTATGTTGGCATGGTGAACTCTTTATGTCTCCTCAAGCGTATCGATATCTTCATAAAACACAGTATGCATCTGCAATGATCTCTCATCATTTTGATGGTGAATTGATTGCCAAGGTGTATGCTTTTTTAAAGATAGATTCGATACGGGGTTCTGGAAGAAAAGGTGCAAAAGAAGTCTTTTTAAAAGCATTTCGTGCAATGAAAGAGGGTAGAGAATTATTGATCACACCTGATGGACCAAGAGGGCCGAGACATCATATGTATGATGGTGCAGTGGGACTTGCAGTTAAAGGGAAAAAGCCAGTATGTATGATCAATTTTACATGTAGCAACTATTGGCAACTGAAGAGTTGGGATAAATTTGTGATTCCTAAACCGTTTAGTAAAATAGACTTTTATATAGAAAGTCTCTCTTTGGAAGGGATGGATCTTGATGAGGCAAAAGTTTATCTACATGAAAAGATGATGAAACATACCATAGTGTAGGGTCTGTTTACCGATCCTGCAGGAGATGCATATGAAAGAAAAATTTCAAAATTATTCAGAAGCATTCCTTGACTATCTATTGGATGTCAGAGGTTACTCTGAAACTTCCATTACTACTTATGAGATAGCACTTAGACAAATGCTTGAAGCCAGCCATGTTTATGAAGAAGATGGCACTACCATACTTGATATTACCCCTTTTCGTTTTAAAATAGTTAAAAATCATAAAAAAACCATCGTAAAAAAACTCTCTGCAGTGCGTTCTTTTATAAAGTATCTGGAAGATCAGTGCCATATGCGTTTGAAATTGATTGGAGATGAGTCTATTAAGGTACCTCAGAGCCTCCCTAAGCCTATTGAAGAGAAATACATTGATGAGGTGTTGAGTAAAGCAAATTTGGAAGAGAAATTGCTTATATCTATGCTTTATGGATTGGGGTTGCGTATATCTGAATTGAGTATGCTTAAACTTGGGGATATCAAAGAGGAATGGATCCAAATCCATGGTAAAGGCAATAAAGTAAGAGAATTGCCTTTGTTAGATAGTTTACAAGAACTCATTCACTTATATATAAGAAGAAGGTCTCCTAAAAAGTATCTGTTTGAAAAAGGCAATGCACCTATGAACTCTGCACAGTTA
>NZ_JBFENQ010000084.1:0-7622 GCF_041551015.1 Sulfurovum sp.
CTATTTCATTTGGCAAGTACCACATTTTTGGTTACTTGTGATGCTCTTTCATGGTGACTATAAGGATGGTGGCTACCCAACAGCGATGCGTCTCTTTGGTGAGGGTACTCTACAAAGACTTACTTTTGTATGGTTAATGCTGACTATTCAAGCCGGTGTATTCCTGGTCTATACATTTAATGTATACTCCAATATTACCATTGCTCTTTCTATTGCATTAGGTGTATGGGCATTTTTGACATCGATAAAACTGCTTAAAAAAGAGTTCAAACTTACAGATGCGCGTTCTATTTTTTGGAAGATAAATGCTGCTTTTTTAGGTATCATCATACTACTTAGTATCGATGAATATGTTAAACATCATCTATAGTAATATCCCTAATAGCAGGTTTTCCTGCTATTAATCTCTAGTTTATAAAAAAACTACTACACTTTCACAGCTATATTTCAAGGAAAGATCATGCAAGAACAACATTATGCACTTAAAACTATTTTAGAGAGTGTCTTCAAAGAAAAAAACCACAAGATTAAAAAAAGACTTATTCATAACAACGCAATTTTTGGGGGATTAAGTAGTAATTGGATCAAACTTGCTTTTATCATTTTACCTTTTGCTATGTATGCAGCTGTATTCAACCCAACAGCATTTAAAGCATTGGGTATAGCACAAGCTATTGTTTTTTATATCATACTTCTTGTAATTGCGATGCAGATAGTAGTGGGTGTAACATACTTTAATAACAAAAAAGTAGTTAAAACAGCTATGCAAGAGTGGGAGAAGTATTTTCCAAATATAGATTTTAAAATGATACTATCATCAGGTGTTACTCCTTATGTAGATTTTAAGAAGCACTATGAATCAGCTTTGCATGAAAATCTTGATGAAGAAACAATGAAAAAAAGACTAGCTGATGCTTTTAAAGAGATGGAAGAAGAAAATAGTATTCTTGTTGAAGCTATGAAAAGAGATAAAGAAAAGAGAGAAGGTAAATAAATGTTTAAAATATTGATTTCATTGACACTGTTTACACTTGGGACACTTTTGGCATCTGAGACAGTTGATTTAAAAGTTGCTTGCTACGAGAATAATGCAACAGCATGTTATATGTATGGTTTACCTATGATCACGGGAGAAAATGAAAAAGTACAAGATATAAGAGAAGAGGGTCTTAGTTATATGCGTAAGGCTTGCCTATTAGATGAAACGCGAGGTTGTGACATGATGGGTAAGAATTATTATAAAAATCAAAACTATAGAATTGCTAGGGAATACCTTGAAAAATCATGTTCCCGGGATGTAAAGTTTGCCTGTGAGACGATGGGAACGATCTATCGTGATGGTCATGATGTAAGACCCGATGATGTAAAATCAAGAGAGTTTTATGAAAAAGCCTGTGATTTAAAAAGCGGTGATGCATGTTTTAATGTAGCGATTATCTATCGTGGTGGTTTTGGTGTCGAGAAAAGTAGAGTAAAAGAAAAAGAATTTTACAAAAAAGGTTGTGATGTTGGGCTGAAAGCCGGATGCGACCGGTTTGTTGAGTTGGACAACGAAGACAAAGGTATAGAAACTGGAATCTGGACTACTATAAAAAGCTGGTTTAAATAAATATCTTCTCTTTTTGTAGCATATTTAAGAGTATATTACTCCTAAAAAAATCAATAAATTTGATAGTAAAATCAGGATAAAATTACTCTTTTTAATGTTTTAACTACACTTGTATTTACGTCACATGTCACCTTTTCCCCCAAATAAAATTATTATAATATTATTTAAGTACACTTATAATCAAATAGTATTATAATTATTATTGAGTGTTGTAATTTTACAGCATAGAATTAATACAAGGGGGTATGCATGCAATCAAACGCAGCATTGGAATATGATTATTCTATAGCAAAGTTGTTCACATATACAACAATTTTGTTTGGATTTTTAGGTATGTTAGTTGGTACAATTATTGCCGCACAAATGGCATTTCCTGAATTAAACTATCTACTGGGTGAATATGGAACGTTCTCAAGACTGAGACCAATTCATACAAATGTAGTGGTATTTGGATTTACAGTAAGTGCTATTTTTGCTACATGGTATTATATAGGTCAAAGAGTACTTAAAGTTTCTATGGCAGAATCAAAGTTCATCATGGTTATCAGTAAGATACACTTTTGGCTTTATTTTGTAGGAGCACTACTAGCGACAATTACTCTATTATTGGGTATTTCTTCTGGTAAAGAGTATGCACAATTTGAGTGGTTTATTGACCTTGTGATCGTTGTTATCTGGGTTTTATGGGGACTATCTATGATGGGACTTATCGGAATCCGAAGAGAAAAAGCACTTTATATCTCTGTATGGTACTATCTTGCATGTTTTCTTGGTATTGCTATGTTGTACTTGTTCAACAATATGTCAATCCCTACTTACTTCGCAACTGAAGGTCTTGGTGCTATCACACACTCAGTATCTATGTATTCTGGAACAAATGATGCACTAGTACAATGGTGGTATGGACATAACGCGGTTGCGTTTGGATTTACTGTACCTATCGTTGGTATGATCTATTACTTCCTTCCAAAAGAGTCTGGACAAGCGATTTATTCATATAAGCTTTCTTTACTTTCTTTCTGGGGATTGATGTTCGTTTACCTTTGGGCTGGTTCACACCACCTATTATGGTCAACCGTTCCAGATTGGATGCAAACAATGGGTTCTGCGTTCTCTGTAGTACTTATCTTACCATCATGGGGTTCAGCAATTAACATGCTCCTTACGATGAAAGGTGAGTGGAATCAGTTAACAGACAATCCATTGATCAAATTTATGGTTCTTGCATCAACATTCTATATGTTGTCAACAATTGAAGGTCCTATTCAAGCGATCAAATCAGTAAATGCAATTGCGCACTTTACAGACTGGATTCCTGGACACGTTCATGATGGTGTTCTTGGTTGGGTTGTATTTATGGTTATGGCTTCATTGTTCCATATGGCTCCACGTATGTTTAAAAGAGAAATTTACTCTAAAAAACTTATGGAGACACAATTCTGGCTTCAAACAACAGCTGTTGTTCTTTACTTTACATCTATGTGGATCGCAGGTATTACACAGGGTATGATGTGGAGAGCAGTAGATGAGTATGGTAATTTGATGTATAGCTTCATCGATACAGTAAATGTATTACACCCATACTATGCGATAAGAACAGTTGCTGGTGTTATGTACCTTGTTGGGTTCCTAATGTTCGCTTACAATATGATCAAAACTATGACTTCTTCGAGAGAGATTACAGAAGAACCACAGTTTAGAACACCTATGGCATAAGGGGGTAGGTATTATGTTTCATTGGTTAGAAAAAAATCCATTCTTCTTCGCTTCGGCGATTTCGATTGTTATCGCATTTGCAGGGCTTATTGAGATCGTTCCAAACTTTGCAAAGGCCGCAAGGCCTGTAGTTGATTTAAAACCTCGTACAGTTCTTGAACTTGCAGGTAAAAATCTTTATATTAAAGACAACTGTATGTCATGTCACTCACAGCTTATTCGTCCGTTTAAGTCTGAGACAGACCGTTATGGTGATTACTCGCTTTCTGGTGAGTACGCGTATGACAGACCATTCCTTTGGGGTTCTAAAAGAACAGGTCCGGACTTACACCGTATCGGAAACTATAGAACAACAGATTGGCACGAAAATCACATGATGGCACCTGCTGAAATCGTTCCAGGTTCTATTATGCCGGCATATAAACATATGTTTACAAATGTAGCTGACATCGAAACTGCATATGCAGAAGCGGTAACAGTTAAAAATGCATTTCATACACCATACGGTCCTGAGTTTAAAAGAACTAGAGCTGCATGGGAAGCACACAGACCAAAAGTTCTTGCAGATGCAAAAGCTATCGCTGATGATATGAAAAATAAAGATGTTAAAGAAGCAGTTGCGAATGGTCAAGTACCTGAAATCGTAGCATTGATTGCTTACCTTAACAGTTTGAAATAAGTGAGACAGAATGGACATTAGGGATCTTCAAGGCTATGCCAGTTTCTTTATGACCATTTTTTTGGTAGTGATGTTGTACGGGTATATTATACACTTGTACAGAAGTGAAAAAAAAGGTGAGCGTGATTATGAAAAATACGGGAATATTGCACTTGATGATGAAGTTACAAGTACACCTGTAGAAGATAAACCCGCGTCTGAACGAGAATATAAGGAGGATAATAAATGAATGCATTAATGATAAAAGCATTGGCATTTGCAGCTATATTAATTATAGCAACGATTGCAGCGGTAATGAGCCTAGATATGAATGTCTTTGCTGATGATATGACTGCGATAACAATGGGTGGTGCTATTGCAGTTGCAACGATCACTGCAGCGGTTGCGGTTAAATATATTAACCAGATAAAAACTGATACAGCAAGTGGTGAACTTGCAGAAGAGAATTGGGATGGAATTGGTGAGTATAAGAATGAACTGCCTTCAGGTTGGGCATATTCATTTTTAGCACTTTTCATTTGGTCTATGTGGTATGGATTAATAGGTTACCCTGTGAATGCCTACAGTCAAATCGGTGAGTACAATGAAGAAGTTTTAGCTTATAATAAGAAGTTTGAAGCGACACACAAAAATGCAGATGCTGCAACGCTTAAAGAGATGGGAGAGTCTATCTATTTAGTTCAGTGTGCTCAGTGTCATGGTACTACAGGTGATGGTCTTTCTGGTAAAGCACATGATTTCACTGCTAGAATGACAAAAGATCAAATATTAGATGTGATCAACAATGGTTCAAACCAATTAGGTTACCCTATGGGTGCGATGCCTGCTGGTATGGCTCAGGGTGAGCAAGCTGAAGAGATTGCAGCATATGTGGCTAGTGGTATGAGAGGTCCTCAACCTGCATCATTTGCAGCTTGTAGTTCATGTCACGGAATAGATGGTCAAGGTAACAATGGTATGTCACCAAACCTTGTATCTTATGATGCGGCATTGATGAGTCATACATTGCAAAATGGTAAAAAGGGTATGATCGGTAAAATGCCATCATTTAAAACACTTATTACGCCAGTGCAAGAGAAAGCTTTGACTGTATATGTTCAGTCATTGTCAAACTAAGGAGTTTAATATGGCAGAAAATACAAAAAGAAGTGTATTTGGATTGAATGGAATCGCAGGAATTTTGATCTCAATCGTAGGTTTATTAGTAATTCTTATTACATTGATGCTAATGACTATCGTTGCACAAAGACATGCAGCGGTAAAGCCTTATGACCCAACAGCGATCAGAGATATAAACAATCTCAAGATGATTTCTGTAGAAAATAAGCAATTTGCATTTATAGATGCGAAAAAGGATAAATAATGATTAAATATATGGATAAAGTACTTATAGCATGTATGGCATTTTCAGCAATAGCAGCATTATATTTGTCATTCAGTGGCAACCTTTTATTTGTAGGATAAAACATGTTCAAAGCAAAAGTAAGGGCAACCTTGCTTGCTTTGGCACTTCCACTTCTTCTAAACGCTACACATATACTCAAAGATGACATTTTAAAAATTGAAGCTTCACAACTTATTAATGAAATAGGTGATGAACTTTTTTCAAAAACGGGCATCAATGGATACGTGATAGCAACCAATGAACACTTCCCTGTAGGTTTTAACTTGGTAGAGTATAGCAAGAAGTATGAAGCGCATATGAGCAAGCCTTATGTCTTATTTATATTTGCACCACAAGCACGTATTACAGAAGAATTGGAAACAAAAGGTAGAGTAGGATTGATTCCCTCATCTGACTATGTTCGCAGTTTATATGACTATAATGCAGTTAGAGATGCAGCAGTGGATGTAGTTTCTTCTAAAGACAGTAATTCGGATGAAGATAAACATAACATTGGTGTAATACAGGCATTTTCAGAACTGGCAGAAGGTATTGCAGAGTCAAAAGGGATAGAACTTACAAAAACGATACCCAATGAGACACGTTATATGGTTTGGGGGTTAAGCATTTTTGTTTACATCGGTTCCCTATTAGTACTTTGGATGTTTGCAATTAGACCAATATATATGAGGATTAAAAATGGCAAAAAATAATGAAAGAACTTATTGGCCGCACATGATACTTGGTTTTCTTACCATAGGTCTTACTTTAAGTTACTGGACTGTAAAGTCAGCTTCGTCCATGCCAGTACAAGAGTCAAATCAATTCATGCTCAAATACCAAATGGCTGATATGAATATCAATCAGATCATGGAGAAAAAAATAGCCTTTGATCAAGCATATAATATCAATATAGTAGATGTAGAAACGATGGTGATGACAGATAATGTGAACAGTAATCGTCCTCAGTTAAACCCAGTGAAATTATCACAGGGAGCCAATGTATTTACCTATGAAGTGGTTGCCAAAAATGGTACAAAAGTTTCTGATGCAAATGTAACATTTTTACTTACGCAGCCTCATAGCAGAACAGAAGATAAATTTTTCCTAAATGTCCCTTATGTGGATGGAAAGTATCAGATCAAAGATGTGAATATCACTAAAGCCGGTAGGTATACATTACAACTTAGAGCTGAAGTCGGTGATACGATGGGATATTCTGAAGTAGCTGCCTATCTCAAACCATAAAATGTAAACCTTTAAGACAAGGCTGATCCTTGTCTTAGTTTTTATCTGTCATATTGACAGATTTTTCTTTTTTATCTTCTACTCTATGCTATACTACTCACCATGAATCAACTCCATATTTATCCAACATCACGAGCATTAAGAACAGTGAGTTCTGAACATAAAGAACACGATGGTTTTTTACCGGCACTTATGCGTATGGATGAATTTGAACAGCGTGCTATTCTTCTGGAAGATAAGGTTCAGATAGATCCACTACAACGTATTCTTCTTTTACGGAAAGCTGCGAGTTTTCAAGCTTTTAAAGACTTGAAATTGAATATTGAGTTGGTCAAGTTTTTTACCAAGAGTGATGCTCTATTTAAATTTTTTGAAGAGTTAGCTGCTGAACAGATAAGCTTTGATACTTTAGTACAGGCAGATGCGTATGCAGAGTTCGAAACGCATCTTGGTATACTCGAACAGCTTTTTGAAAACTATAGAGAGTTACTTGAGACACAAGGGTTTACAGATAAAGCGTTTATCCCAAGTGCATATAGACTCAATGAAGGATTTTTACAAGGCTATGAAAGTATAGAGATACATCTTGAAGGGTATTTGAGCCACTTTGAGTTGGAACTTATTGAAAAAATTGCAAAAAAGACAGAGCTGATCATACACTATACAACCAGTCCATTTAATGTGAAGATGCAAGAACGTTTTGAAGCATTGGGAATTATTTTACCAAATCATGCACATGTCAGTTTTGATCTAACAAATAAAAAAATACTTACTGCTCATCCCAATAGAACAAAGATCAATGCTAACGTTTTTTCTGTGGAAGAACGACAAGAACAGATAGCTGTTGCTTTTGTCCAGATAGAACAGATGGTATGTTCTGGTATAAGCCCGGAAAAGATAGTACTTATCCTGCCTGATGAAAGCTTTAAAGAGCACTTTACACTATTTGATACACACAATAACTTAAACTTTGCGATGGGATATGA
>NZ_JBFENQ010000085.1:0-7463 GCF_041551015.1 Sulfurovum sp.
ACCATTATGATATAAGATACTTTTCACTATCTATATAACTATTATAATATAGAGTATATTAAAAAGCTAAGTGTATGGGTGTTTGAAACTATATAAGAATTTTATGGCAGAGAGGAAGGGAAAGTTAGAATAAAATAACAAAAAAATACATATAACCACGTACTGGGACTTTCGCGACTCTATCAAAATCTATAAATCATTAAAACAAGTTATTTTTTGGCGCAGTAGCCACTATTATCTATCCCTTTTCAATGAAAAAAGTCTTTTAACAAATTATCAATGTTTACCTTATAAAATCTGCTATATAGAACATTTTATAACGTTTACTATGTGAGGGTACATATTTATGGTCTGCAAACGTCGCTACAGCGATAAACGTTATAAAATATGTTAAATTATAATGTTTTAGATTAGTAAATATTTCCTATGCCTATCTATTTTAGGATTTTATATAAAAAGGTGCATAGTATTCGTTGAGTCAATATTTGGCATAATGAAAGGATCTGTGGAATACTCCATCTAAAAAAGGGAACATGTCTAAGTCTACTGAAATATCAAGAAAAAATAAGTTAGTTTACTTTAATGTTTTCCTCTTTTACTGTCCAAATAAATACAACGGGTATAAATATCAAAGTCATCAATGTCCCCATAATCAATCCACCAATTGCCACTGCCCCTAATGGTGCCAGTCTCTCTAGCCCTATAGCAGCACCTTGTGCTACAGGAAGCATTCCTACCGAGACTGCAAATGCTGTCATAAGTACAGGTCTTGTACGAATTTTTATAGACTCCAGCATAGCTTCTCTTTTATTCATTCCTGTCTGTATCTGTTCCAATGCAAAGTGAATGAGTAAGATGGCGTTATTTACAATGACCCCAGAGAGCAACATAAAGCCCATCATTGCCGGCATAGAGACATGGTATCCTATAGCGAGCATCGTCCATGATGCTCCGATGATGGTAAGAGGAATAGAGAAGAGTACCATTAATGATATCTTCACATTACCAAACATAACGATAAGGGCAAAAAAGATAAGGACCACAGCAACTGTAATGGCACCGACCATTCGTTCAGCTGAAGATTTAAACTGTTTTATGTCTCCTATCTGTTCTAACTCTACATTCTGAGGAAGCTGTACCTTTTCGAGCTGTTTCTCAAAGTTTGCCATGATATGGGATATAGCACCTTTTTCTCTATTACCATACACTTCAAGAGTATATGCTAAACCCTCTCTAGTGATACTGCTAGGCTCTTTCGTGAAGTCCAATGTAGCTATTTTGTTTAAAGGAATTTTACCTTTAGATGTGTCAATAAGCATACTCAAGATTGTATCAAACTGATTTATCTGTTTTTTCGGTAACCACACTCTGACAGTGTAATCCATACTGTTAGCTTTAGGGAAGGTCGCAACTGGTGCACCTCGTAAGGCTAGTTGAAGTTGTGCCGTTACATCTGAACGTTTGAGTTCATAACGCAATGCTTCAGACTCATCTATATTGAGATTATAAACTACTTTATCCATATCCCAAGTGGTAGAAGTGGAGATGACACCTTGTGTTTTTTGTAAAGCTTTTTCCACTTCATATCCAGCTTTTGGTAATGCATTCAGATCCGCACTACTCAACTTTGCATCCACGGAGGCACGGATGCTAGCAAGTGCCGTCGCACCATAAGGGGCAATATCTAGATATTTTACATGAGGAATTTTCGCAATCTCTTTACGCAATGCCGTAGAAATTTGCCAAATATCTTCTTCTCTTTTATATCTATCCACATAAGTAGCCACAATAGAGAGATGATCTATGCCACTCCCACTACCGATACTGAGTACTCCTGCTTCACTTCCTATACTCCCGGAAATACGTAAAATCTCTCCTTGTTTTCTGATAAGTATATTGACTTCTTTCATTATGGCTTCACTTTTCTCTATAGGAAGATTTTCATCTGTGGTAATTTTGATATTTACGCCACCTGTATCCATTGGTGGCATAAGCTCTTGCCCCACAACAGGCATCACTACTTTAACCGAAGTCACAAAAAGTGCAATGAGTACAGCGATTGAAATAAACCCTAAAAGTCTAGAAGCAGTAATAGACCTCACAATAGATGCAAAGAAACCTTGAATTATGTCATTTCCACGACCTATTACAGTATGAAAGCTATTCTCAACTTTAAGCAAAAGAGGATTCTGGATCGCCAAGATGTAGAGTGAAAGCAAAGGCACTGCAATGATAGAAATAATATAGGATGCCATCAAAGCTAATAAAAGTGTACTAACAAGTGGTCCAAAAACTGTTTGAGGGTATCCGCCTATAAAGAGCATTGGGGCAAGTGCAATCATGGTGGTTACCGTACCGCTCAGGTCTGCAAACATAATCTCCTTGGTTCCATCAAAGACAGCAGTGCGTATCTCTTTACCCAATTCTCTGTAGTGTCTTTCGATATTTTCCATTACCACTACCGTATCATCCAACAATAGTCCCAATGCTAAGATAATCGCCGTAAGTGTGACAACATTAAAGTCTATACCCACCAACCACATCAACGCGATAGTTGAAGCATATACTAAAGGAATCGTGACAAGTACGATTAAAATCTGACGGAAACTTGCCAAAAATATGAAGACGACAATAGTAGACATGATAATTGCATCACGAAGAGACTCAAACATATTTTGTGTACTCTGCACAATAGTCTCTTTTTGGGTGTCACTCACTTCAAAGTTGATGTTTGGATATTGTGTTTTAAAATCATTAACAATATGCTCAACTTTATCAATAGTTTGAATCACATCAGCTGAGACAGAACGTTGTATAGATAGAGCAATCGCCGCTTTTCCATTTCCATAATACGCAGCAGAGTTTTCATAATGACCAAAATAAACTTCAGCTACATCTGAGAGTCTCACCTCTGAAGTAAGCATCAAAGCTTTGAGTGCTGCTACTTTTTTTCTTTTACCCTGTGATTTGAGCAGATAACGATGTTCATCATTGCTTACAAAGCCTACAGCATAGTCATTATCATTCTTTTGCAACGTAGCAATGATCTGTCCCAAGGAGAGATTGTAGCTATCGAGCATATTTTTATCGACAATAATCTGTAACTCTTTTTCATATCCACCAAAGATATCAACATTTGCGATACCTTTTGTTTTAAGCAGTTTATGTTTGATATCACTGCTGGCTAGATCACGGATATCTGCCAAGGTAAGTGCTGTATCATCCTTGGGAGACATGGCAACTACAAGGACAGGGGCTGTTGCTTCCGTAATTTTGATGACTTGAGGTTCTTTGATGTCTTTTGGAAGTTTTGAACGGATCTTTGAGAGGGCGGTAGTTACATCATTTACTGCTGTATCGATGTTCTTACTGTACTCAAACTCTGCTCGAATCACAGTTACTTCATCGATAGTGTTAGAGTAGGCACGGCGTATCTCATCTAAAGCATAAAGCTCCTCTTCAACAGGTACAGCAATGTTGCTTGCCATAGTTTTGGCTGACGATCCAGGCTGTACGATAACCAATGCTACTTCAGGATAGTTGGAGTTAGGAAATAGGTTTCGGTGTATTTTCCCATAACCCATAATTCCGGCAAAGACAAAAAGTGCTAGAAAAGAGAGGATAATATGAGGTTTTTTGAGAATCTTTTCTATCCATGAGTTGGACATTTTACTCATGTTTCACCCTTATGATCTGTACCTTTTCATGTGCTGGGAGTTTCACCAATTTTACTTCAGATGCTTGTGCGATTGATGTACTGGGACAAGGAGAGATAATCAGATGATTGTCATCTTGCATCTCAATATTTACCCGCAAAGGTCTAAATTTACCTTCTTTATAAGCCATTACAAACGTACCCTCTTTTTTATGCAACACTGTATCATTTGGGACGATACATCCCTCAGCTTCTTTTGTAAGAACTTCAATGTTTATGCTGCTTCCTACAGCTAAGTCAAGTATGGAAGTGAGTTTAACTTCTGCACTCATCAAACCATTTTTAGAAATAGTATAGATAGCTTTAATGAGACCTATCTTTTGACCCTCTGACCATACCTCTTGATCTTTTTTGATGGATGCATTCTTAGGTGTATACGAAAAGGTTAATTTTTTCACGCCGCTGCTCATACCAAGTATGGGTTTGCCTGAGGCTGCCAAATCACCTTCATGAAGCAGTATGGTATCTATCTCCCCATCAAAAGGAGCTGCTATCTTGAGATAAGAGAGTTGATGTTGAAGTTGTTCTATTCTCTGTATACTATTTTCTATAACCACCTCTTTAGACTGCATTGATACCTTAGAAATATCCAGTTTCTCTTTAGAGAGCCCCCCCACCTTAAAGAGCTTCATATTACGCATATAAATACTTTTTGCTAACTCCAAATCATTATGTTGTACCCTAAGTGTAGCTTTTAGTACTTCGATGCTCGATTGTAACTCCATCTCATCTAACTGTACAAGCACGTCACCTTTCCTCACCTTTTGAGACTCATCCACAAATACATCTTCTACGTAACCTGCCAACTTAGTTGAGAGATGGATACTTTTCTCTGAACCCACTTGTGCCAAATAGGACTCTCTATCTCTCATCATCCCTTGGGTGGGGTTAACTACAGATACAGTTACCGATGCAGCGCCAGGTAATGCCTCATTGGTTATTTCAGCTTTTCTACTCTCCAAAAGCCCTTTACCTTTAATCATAAGTGCAATTACTGCAATGATCACAATGATTGTGATCATCATTTTTTTTCTTGTCATTGGTTCATTCCTCTTTCTAGCAGATAATCTAGATAATAGATACTTTTTTTATAATTGTATTTACTCTCAATAAGCTTGGCATCTGCCAATTGTCTTTTTCCTTTTGCCAAGAGTAGATCATTTAGTGTTGCAACATCATTTTCGTAACGTACTTTTTCTATGCTTTCACTCTTTTTTGAGAGGCGAAGCTGTGCAGAGCTTCCCAAATACTCAGCATAACTCTGTTTTATTTTTTCTACCCCTTGGGTCAAAAGCTTTCGCAGGTCAAGTAATGTCTGCTCTTTATTAAAGGTAGCTTCCATCTTGGCTATTTTTGCTTGTTGCACACTCAAGTCCCGTTTACCAAAATCTACAAGATTCCATTTTACATTCACGCCCACTTGCCACAATGTTTCATTATCCCAATCTTTACTCGCTAAGTCTTCACCATAGTTTTTGCCGACATAACTTGAAAGATTCACTTGAGGGAGTTTTGCTGATTTACTTTTAGCTATCATTTTATCTGCTTTACTTAATACCATATCTTCCATCTCCACTTTAGCCAAACCAGATGCTTGTTCATAGAGTTTATTCACAGAATAATAAGTCTTTTTCACCTTGATGCTCAAGGGAGTCATTTCCCCTATATTTTTGCCTACTAGTGATGAGAGTGTGGCTTTTGTTATCTTTATATTAGAAACTAAAATTTCTTGTTGTGTTTGTGATGCCCTAAAATCTGACTGGACCTTAAAAAGATCTATCTTTGCTTTTTTCCCTATTTTTACTTCATAAGCGATTTGTGTTGTAAGTTTCTTAAGCGCCTGGGTATAGGAACGCTGTGCTATGGCTATCTCTTCTTGTGCCAAAATCGAAAGATAAAGCGATCTGATGTTATATATTAATTGCTCTTTAGTCAAACTTGCTTTCGCTGTCGACATCTGTTTTGCAATGTCATCTATCTCTATCTGTCTGGTTTGTGCAAATCCTGTAAAAAGTGGTACATTATATGTGATACCTGTTGAGAAGAGATCTTGTGTAGTACTGACATCACCCCCGCTACTAATAAGCGCGGGAGTAAGTGGCATAAGTGTACGTGGTGTATTATAATGCGTATAATCGCCTATAAGGTCCAGTGACCCATACTGCTGAATCCTACTCTCCTCACGCTTTAATTGTGCCAATTCTACTTGTGTCTGACTCTGCTTTATCACGGTGCTATGTTTTACAGCATACTGAATTAATCCATCCAAAGTACTGCTAAATAAAGATGTTGTAAATAAAATTATGTAAAAACTACGTATCATGCTTATTCCTAAATTATATTTGGTCCAATGGAAAAGTATACAATGAAACAACAAAGCTATCAATTTATTTGTCGATCTTTAGCTTAAAATCTGCATATGAACCCTATCTGAACAAGGACAGATAGGGTGAGAAAGTACCCCCCCCTTTTTTTGTATCTGATATACTTGAATACTTTTATTTCTTAACTCGTCAGTAAGTAAAATTTCTTTTACCCTCATCAAATGCTTCTAAATAATCACTGAGCGGATCATAAAGTAAGATCGAGTCAACTTCATCAAAAAATAAGGGATATTGCATTTTAAATGAAAAATAAAAAAAGTGTCTTGATATTTGTCAAGAAGTAAAAATTAAGGTACTTTATAGCCAGTTGCTGTTTGAACTAGTTTTTTCTCATTAACAAGTTTCGATAAATTGCGTGAAAGAGTTTCAGCAGTTATACTAAGTATAGAGGCAATTTCATATTGTTTGAGATCCAAGGCTAGTTTAGGATTTTTCTGATAAAAATTTAATATTTTTTCTTTTGAAGTTGCAGCAAGATTAAAATGTATATTTTGTTGGAGGAGATCGATTTTTTCAAGAAGTGACTGGATCATTTCATAAGATAGTCTAGAATGACTAAGAAGAAAACGTTCAAAACCATCAAGTGAAATTTTAAGAATAGACCCATCGGTTTGAAACCTCGCTGATGATGGTATTGGAATCTTTCTAAGGATAGCTGCCTCAGCAAGCAATGAATATCGGTTAAAATAGCCAATCACAACCTCATTCCCTTTACTGTCATGTTTATAGACACTCACTACGCCATCGATCAATATCATTAAATTTTCACTCATCTCTCCTTGTGTAAAAACGATCGAATCTTTATGATAATGAGATATATGTGCCACTATTGCGAGTTCACTGAGTTCTTTTTCACTTAATGAAGAAAACAAATTGATTTGTTTAAGTATATCTATAATATTCAGTTCTTTCATAATACCTAGCCCCCATTTAATTAAAACCTCCCCATTATAGCGAACTGTCTGCCAGTTGTATAACTGTGCTCCATGTCAAAACTTTATGAGGTTTTCAAAGTAAATCTTGATAGTGAATGTTAAAAATTAGTCATCATCTTCTTCGCCAAATGTTGCTAAAAGTCCTTTACTCAACTCTTTTGTTTCACTTGCTGACAATTTGGCATCAGGATGAGGAATGACATAGAACCAAGGTGGCATTTCACCCTCTTCAAATTCTTCTTTAGCTTCATGTCCCCCATTCTTTTTTTGTACGCCCCACATGGAGATATTAAAATGTTCACGACCTTCTTCCACATCATATTGAACTAACCAAGATATAGGAGCGATATTGCTGTACCAAGGCCATTTTGTTTCGTTACTATGACAATCTGCGCATGCACGAACAAACAATTCTTTTGTTTTAGGACT
>NZ_JBFENQ010000086.1:0-7418 GCF_041551015.1 Sulfurovum sp.
AGTAGAAGTGTCCATCTTTATCTGTGGAACATGAGAGAGAGGAAAAGCCAAAAGTACCAAAACAACGATGATAACTTTAAAAGGATTATCATATATAAATGCTCCCATCTTTCCCATGAGATTTTCTAATTTATTGTGCATTTGAATCCTTTTTTTATCATAGTATACTTATACTATGTAATGTGTCTGTATTTTAGTATTATTACTTTATAAGTAAACTTACAAGCCTACTTAATTGCTCTTATTATTCTTTATACCTTGCTATTAAAATAATCCTCTTGAAAAAGCAAAACCAATACTCATCTTTGTTACACTATTATCATAATCGATTAAACTCTCACCATATCCATTAAAAAGCTTAACATACCAGAACGTGTTATCTGAATTAAAAAATGGAGCCATGTAATCAAACTGAACTGCGCCTTTATTATTATCTAAGTCTAAATTATTTCGTAACAGTAGATTAAAGTGATGTTTTCCATAAAGATATTTCAATTCAATTTCTCCATAACCCAAGTAATCAACTATATCTGGATTGTCATCACCAGAAGCTCCAGGATCTGTTCCGTCATAAAAAGCATCACTTTTTCTCTCTTCAGGTATTCTATACCAACCTTCAATTCTCATTAGAAGTGAATCCCACTGCCATAGTGTTGCTAAAAAAAGTCTATTCCATGACCTGGAAGCATACCCCTCTCCTCCATTAGACTGATGTTTATATCCAAATTTAAGTGCTTTTAAATTATATTTTTCATCCCAATCATCTGATGTCGGAAGAATCATAAAAAATTCAGGTGTGTAGTTACTCTCTCGAAATGGTGCTGATTCGTCATACAATTTCCACCAAACCTGTTGCGTATATGCTGCAGTGATATATTCATTCCAACCAAAGAGATTATAGGTCAAAGGCTTTTGGAAACTAAGCTGGTACTCTGCTTCAATTTTGCTCTCATACTCCCGATATGGTAACAAGCTCTCCGGTAGTGTATTCTCATTATATGCTGAAAAATAGCGTTTATACTTACTTGATGAGTATGTAAATGGTGTAAAATAATTGGTGTGATAAGGGCGTAAACCAAAACTGTTTTCTAAAAACTTTATTACCATGGATTTAACTTCTGGTGTCTCTACATCTATTTTAGAAAAAGCAAAATTTGCTCCTTTTTGTTCTGATGTATAAGTAAATTGTTTTTGTAACCTTTCAAGTATGTTTTCTTTTTCAGTCACTTTAGATTTTGTATACTCTTTTTGGACATATGCATATTTTGAAGCAGCCTGTTTGTACCAATGTACTGCCTTCAATATATCTTTTTTAATCCCTTCGCCATTCTCATACATTTGAGCCAAGATATATTGTGCCTCTTTATTACCTCTTTCTGCCTCTGTTTTAATTACATCATAAGCTTTTTTATAGTTTTTTTCTTGATAAAAGACAAGTGCTTGAGTATATGCATCAGCACCTTTTCCCATAAGAATTACAGATGAAAATACACTAAACAGTAAAAAACCAAATATACTCATTCTCAACATTACACTTTCCCCTTTTCATACCATTTTCTCAGCCATGCATCCATTGGGTACATGATACGGTAAATAGAGGGAACTACTAAAAGTGTTAAGATAGTAGAACTTATAAGACCCCCTATGATTGCAAGTGCCATCGGTGCATTACTCTCATGTCCTGCTCCGGTACCAAATGCCAAGGGGAGCATAGCTCCTATCATTGCAAAAGTGGTCATCAAAATGGGACGAAGACGTTTTTCTCCAGCTTCAAGTATTGCTTCATTTACTTCTTTCCCCTCTTTGATCGCCTGATTGGCAAAATCAACTACCAAGATCGCATTTTTACCTACCATACCCAGCAGAAGAATGATACCGATCATAACAAATAGACTGAAATTATTTCCAGTTAAATAGAGTGCCACGATCACCCCGGTTAATGATAGCGGCATTGCCACCATAATAATAAATGGTTGAATGATAGACTCATAGAGTGCCGCTAAAATAAGATAGATCAAAATGACGGCAAGTAATACAGCTGCACCAAATGCTGCATTGGTATCGGCCATATTCTCAATATCTCCCGTGTAACGGTAATTGTACCCTACAGGCAGTATCTCTCCCATTTTATCATCCACTACTTTCATGACAACATCCAAACTGGTCTCATAGATCCCTGATGTGACCATTACTTTTCTCTCACGGTCAAAACGGTTTATGGATGCTGTTCCTGTATGCTCTTCAAAGCTGATCAATCCTTCAAGTGAGACAAACTCGCCATCACTGTTTTTAACCTGCAATTTTTTAATATCATCTATATTAGTACGGTATTGATCTTCAAAACGCAATGTTATGTCAAATTCACGGCCATTCTCTTCATAATAAGAGATAGCTCTATCACTCGAATACGCACTGGAGAGAATACCTGCTAACTCATTTGCACTGACACCTGCACGTTGAGCATTTTCTCTTAAAATATCTATTTTAATTTCTGGTTTACCACTCTCATAATCCCTATCTATACCTACTACACCTCTTGTTTCTTTTAGTATATCCATCAGCTTTTGCGTAGTCTTATTTAAAACATCAAGGTCCGCACCTGTTACAACGATCTGTACAGGAGCATTACTGGCCCCCGTATCAAATGGTGCGACTTCTTCAACGGTTACAACCATATCTTTAACTGTTTTAAATTCATTTGTATAATGCTGTACTACATCCTCTTGTGAAATACTACGGTCTACTACCGGTTTAAGCTTCGCATAGATCTTAGCTTTATGAATCTCCTTAGCACTGTTATACCCAATAGACAATACAGAGTACTCTATATTCTCATCACTCTCCATTTTTTCAAGCATAGGTTTCATTTTACGCTTCATCTCTTCCAGACTTGTACCTACCGGGGATTTAGTAAATACCTGAAATTCACTGTTATCTTCCATAGGAACAAAATCCATCCCTGTAGAAAGTTTGGTTGATCCGACAAGTAGTCCGATCGTTACGAAGATAGTAATCCACTTAAAACGGATCAATGGTTTAAGTATGGCTACATAGGTTTTGTCCAATCTCACAAAAAAAGGCTCGGTCAGATGATATAATTTGCTCTGCTTAGCACTTAAAACCCGTGCTCCGACAGTAGGAATGAACATCACTGCTACCAGGTAGGAGAGTACAACACCTGCTGCAACGGTCATGGCAAAAGAGTTAAAGAACATACCTACGATCCCATCCATAAATGCTACAGGCACAAAAACTGCCAATAATACGGAAGAAATCGCTAAAATAGAAAATGATACCTCTTTAATACCTTCAAATGATGCTTGAAATGCTTCCATTCCTTCTTCCATTTTTTTGGTAATATTTTCAATGACAACAATCGCATCATCAATAAAGATACCAATTGCCAGCGTTAACCCTATAAGTGTAAGTTTATTTAAATCATACCCCATCCAGTCAATGATGGCAAAAGTACCGATGATAGACGTAGGTATTGCAAGTGCAGATACAATCGTTGCAGTCATATTTCTAAGGAAGAAAAAAACAATCATAATTGCCAAGATAGATCCGTAAATAAGGTCAAATGTCACATTATCGATATTTACCATGATCTTATCACTCTGGTCTTGAAGTAATTGCAACGTATAATTTTCACCCGCGATTGCTTCAAGACGCGGCATTACTTCTTTAACACCTTTAATGATATTAAGTACATTTTCACCAGAGATCTTTTTTACTTCCAGCATCACTCCCTGATTGCCATTGTAAGTAGAGTAACTGCTACTATCGCTCAAGCCATCTTCCACTCTTGCAATGTCTTTAAGTTTAATTCCTGGTTTAAGTATCAATTCTTCAAGATCCTCCACACTGATTGCATCTGCTTTAACCTTAATAATAGTCTCTTTTTGCTCATTTATTAACTTACCGGCTCCCTGATTGATATTTTGTGCGGCAACTATATTTTGAACATCCAGTGCTGTAAGACCGTATTTATTAAGTTTAAACGGATCGACAAATATACGAATTTCTCTATCTTGATATCCAACGATATTTACTTCACCTACACCTTGAATACGTTGGAGTATAGGCTTGATCTTTTCATCTGACATTCGCATGAGTGCTGTAACATCAGCCGTTTTAGTTGCAATAAAAAGGTTTATCACTACTCCACTTGCACCCAATTTTTTTACAATGGGTTTTTCAACTTCATTTGGCAAGATCACAGAACCTATCTTGTCACGTATATCATTAGTTGCTTCATCAATATTTTTAAAGAGCTCAAACTGCACGGTCACCGCAGAAAATCCTTCATAAGAAGTAGACATAAGTTTATCAATCCCATCGATACCACTGATCGCTTCTTCAAGTTTATCAGTTACTTTAGTCTCAACTGTACTTGCATCAGCACCATTATAGTTTGTTTGAATGGTTACAACAGGAAAGTCTACATTTGGAAAAAGATTGACAGGCATCGTATTGTAAGACATCAATCCAAATACAATGAATGATAATACTCCCATTAGGGTTGTTATAGGTCTATTTATGGCAAATTTATACATCATTTCCTACTTTGTTGTGATGTACCCATCACCAAAGAGTCCAACAGGAAAACTTTGTGCTTTCACTTCTGCTAACATCTTTCGTGATTTTGATTCTATCGTTGGATAAATTTTATAAATGATTCCAGAATAAGTAATATCATCACCATCAACTTTGTATTTGAATGTATCACCAACTTTCACTTTTTGATGATATTTTTGATCAAACTTCAAGATAAGTTTTCGAGTATTAAGACTCTGAATATCAAATACCTCTGTGATCATCTGACCGCTTACCACATCACCTATCTCAACTCTTTTTGCAGTGATTATCCCATCAAAAGGTGCACGTAGATAGGTTTTATCTAAAAGTGTTTCCTGATACTTCAGTTGTACTTTTGCATTATCATACTTATAAGCATAACTATCAAAAAGTGATTCATTAATATGCTGCTGAACCTTTTTTTGTCTCTCATAGTCACTCTTTGCATATTTTAAGGCCACCTTGGAAACCTCTACTATCGCTTTAATATCATCATTAAGCAATTCTGCTAAAAGTTCCTCTTTTTTCACTGTCGAACCAATATCTACATTCATTTTCCCAATGATTCCACTAGTGCTGAATGCCAAAGAAGCACTCTTTTGGGCTTCTATATCAAAAGTTGCATAGATTTCCTCTGCATTTAACTGTAATACTATACATAGTAAAAATACGATCTTTTTCATCTAATAAACTCCTTTGGGTCCTTCCCCGCATAATAGTAATAGATCGATTTACCGATCTCATAATCATAAAGTGTTTCTTTATATCTTGATTGTGCCAGTGTTTTTTGTGTGAGTGCATCAAGAAAGGCAATATTATCAATTAAACCTACTTCAAATTTCTCTTTCAATACATCATAAGTACTTGTCGCAGCAAGTAAAGCACTTTTCGCACTTTTAAGTCTTGTACGTATGGTCTCTAAACTTTTCTGGGACAAATGAAAGTTCATTTCTTGCTCATTTTCAGCATATTCAATCTCTGAGAGTAATGCCAGCTTCTGATACTTTACTGCCTCACTCTCTTTAGACATTCTTCCATTATCAAAAATACGCATATTAACAGAGATTTTCAAAGTATTTTGATGGTCTTCCAATAAATCAAAACCAGGTAATGAAACGGTATCATCATAATCATATTGATTGTAGGTATCTGACAGATTTATTTGAGGTTTGTATCCAGCATTAATAGCATTGGCATTCTCTCCTATGGCATTGGCATTGGCTTGAAGCATTTTAATATTCTCAAAAATTTCAAATTCAACATTTTTAGGTTCTTGAAAATAGTTTCTTTTTAACTTTCTTACAGGTAACCCGCTAAGGAGCTGTAGATTTTTTTCACTACTGAAAATTTCCAGTTTTGTATTTGCCATCGTATAATTATTACTGTCATACTCTGCTTGAAGTTTATCTACTTCTTCTTGTGTAGAAAGCCCTGCACCCTTAAACTTTTTTATACGTTTAATCTGTTCTTTCAATTCAGTAGAACGCTCTTCCAGTGCTCCAAATGTAGCCTTGAGCTTTTTCAATCCATAATAGTATTGAACTATCTGAAGTGTAATGCTTTTTTGAAAAGCACTTTTTTCAAAAAATGCCGCCTCTTCTTCATAACTTTTGGCATTTAAAAGTGCACTTTTTCTACCACCATCATAAAGATCAACACTTACCATTGCATAGGCAGCAGATACTTCTCCTGGGTTCACCACGCTGTTAGGAGATATATAGCTTTGACTTGCCCCGATATCTATTGTTGGCCAGTATGCACTTTTGGCAGTATCCACTTCTTTTTGTTTCGCTTTAATACTAATCTCTTTTGCCTTGATCAGACTATTGGATTTATTGGCATTCTCTACCAGTGTTGTTAAACCATAACTCTGTGCAAAAACATACAGAGGAACAAATAACCCTAATAGAACTTTCATCTATAACTCCTTCGGATTTGAAGCTAATAACATCTCTAAGAAAATGTTTATTTCAGTTGTGATGTCACAACTGCTCATACGTGAATCTACTACCAATCCTGTAGCAAACAGCATTAGCGTACTTTCAGATATCACTCTATCTTCAGCTATCTCTCCCAACCTTTTTCCTGCATCCAAGATCTGTTTTAGAATCATATGAAATTTTTCTCTACACTGTTCAGAAAAAACCAGCATCTCCTCAGGTTCATTTGTGAGTGAGATCGCAATAAACTCTTTATATACTTTAAGCTGTTTTCTTGCCATTTCATTTTCAAACAGAAGAAAAAAGAAATGAAACAGTTTTTCTTTCGTTGTAATCGGTGCTTCCACTAATTCCATTAATTTCTTTTCATGTTCAACAATGAAGGTTGTTATGATCTCAAAAACAATATCTTCTTTATTTTCAAAATACTCATATATCGTCCCTTTTCCAACACCCGCTGTCTTTGCAATTTGAGAGATGGTAAGTGAATTGATCCCATGTTCCAAGAGTAATTCTCTGCATGAGAGCGCGATATTTCTACGCTTCTCTTCTTTATTTACAATAATTGGCATAGAGCTCCTTTATTATGACTGACCGTCGGTCAATTAAAAAAGTATAGTACTATTTTGATTAAAAATAGATGATAAATTGAAGAATCAGTAGTAAAATGGGTGGATTATATTAATTTCATATGAAATAAATAAACGTGATAGAAATACTGGATAAAGGTATTAAATTCCTTTTATCCCTTTTGCAACATCTTCTTCCAACTGTCCAAATGCTCTATCCATAGCATCCACTATACTGGCTGCATCGCTATGTGTAGAAACCGCTGTACTAAAGAGCTTTGCTTTACGTTTATGAGTGCTGACTTTCATCACTTCCCAGTTGGCATCAAGG
>NZ_JBFENQ010000087.1:0-7369 GCF_041551015.1 Sulfurovum sp.
GCTTTCACATACACCTGCACTTTAGGAATATCGATCTTTCTTATCGTATCTCTGATGTTCTTCATCTGTTCTGCCGTGGCAAGCAAGATCAGTGCATTTCTTTCAATGTCAGAGACCACCATGGCTTTAGTTGGGGGGTTTGCCCCTTTTGCAGGTGCTTTCACGGCTACATTGTTCATTTGAGAGATCAGTTGACTCATGATCTTTTCCATTTCTTCGACATTAGAGTTTTGTAACCTTATGACATACATTTGCTGCGTTGTACTCTCACCCTTAATGTCCAATTGCTTGATATACTTGATCATACGGCTGTTATTATCACTATTACCAACAAGAATAATGGAGTTTGTTGCATCATCTTTAAATATATCGACTTTTTCACTTTCAATGGTCTGAGGAAAGATCTTTTTTGCCATATTTTGGGCATTCGCGTAGACATCTTTTACCATAGAATTTTTTAACTTTATCACAACCGATTTTTTTTCACCCTGTGATTCAACAGCCCTAATAACCTTAGAAATTGATTCTAAAGTTCTTGGCGTTGCCGTCACTGCCAAGACATTGTTCTCCTTGAATGAGATCACTTGTGCACTTTTATGAAGCAGCGGCTTGATCTTTGCACGGAGTACTGCAGCATTTGAGTTCTTTAATGGAAACATCACCGTTTTCATTGTATCGCCTTTGATACTGCTGCTTACGTCAAGTCCTTCTCCTGCAGCATCATTGGATTTTACAATCTTATAGTACTCTCCTTGTTCTACGATTGTAAAACCTTTGCTTCCAAGGATAGAGTTTGCCAACGAGAAGAGAGAACTCTTTTTAATAGGTTTTGTAGAAACAAAGTTGATCTTGCCTTTAAGATCTGTATCGATCAAAATATTTCTCTGTGTAATTTTAGAGACCATTTCAACAAAATCTTTTACACTCAGATCACGAAAGTTTACATCTACTGTTTCCTCTTCCGCATACAACCCTACAGACAACACCATCAATATACTCAATACAATTTTAGTTAACTTCATATTCTAACTCCATTTCTTCTTTACCTCTTTCGATGACCAATGTAAGGTTATCGATATTTGAAATATTTTTATACACATCAAAAGCAGCATCGTAGCTATCTATCTTTTGGCCGTTAATAGCTTTGATGACATCACCTCTCTTTACCCCAAGCTTTGCGAAAGGTGTCCCTTTGCGAACAAAAGAGATACGAAAACCTTGCAGGTCATTGCCTTTTTTTACTTCTGAAATACCGATATTTTTATAAATATCATCCATATTCTTAGCATAATGATCTACTAATGATTTGTCAATGATCTTATGGTCACCTGCGTCAACTACATCACCCTCAACTTTATTTACTGTCGATACAGAGGAGGAAGAAGACTTAGTACTTTTGATAGTATCATCCCCTTTTGTACTGATGATTAAATTGATCTTATACATTTTGGCATTTTTACTAAAGGTGGCATAGTTACTTCCTGCCCCTTCAAGGACAAATCCATTGATCTCTTCACCTTTTGCAAGCACTTTCGTTTTCCGTTTATGCTCTACTGTTACCACGGTGATATCTGAAGCATTGTAAATGGCTAGAAGCTTAATATCTTTAATGCTCCCCGCAGTTTGTACCGGTTCTTGGATTGTTGTTGGTGCTGCTACTTCATTTGGGCTTAGCTTTACTCTATAGTAAAGTGCTTTGCCCCCTTTTTTTTCCATATGTTCAACTCCAATTTTCGGCAACCACAGAACCTCAACAAAAAACCAAATGGATTTGACCACAAGCAATAAGATCAATAGTGCCCAAAGTCCTTTGACGACTTGCGGTTTAAAAAGATGTTTCATATACCCATCCTTTTTCGTCTTTTTTTAACTGAGGTTTTAACATCTCTATATTTTTGCTCTCATTAAAATCCAAACGTACTTTTTGCTCACTTAGATCAATCTTGCCCGTCATCATACCAAATGAGCCGGTTGCATCAACAAAAACCTCCAAAGGAGAAAGCACAGAGTGTGACAGGAGCAATTTTTGTGTTTCTTGAGGCACCATTGTTTTTAGAGAGTCATCCATATGAAGCGAACGTAATTCTAAGCTGCTGTAAAAAAGCAACGTACACAAATTCACTTCTTCTATGGTTGCTACATTAATGCCTTTGAAATAAACGGTTACCTGTTTTAGAGCTAAAGAGAAAAAGCCTTCGCTTACCTGCTCTTCATTGAGTTTTATTTCATGTTTGGCAAGCTCTTCTTCCAGCTTATAATAAAACTCCCGCTTAGGCATAAGCACAAGTATACTCAGCCATACAGCCATAAGTACAATGAAGCCTTTTTTTACCATTTGCATTTGAACTCCACATCATAAGATGAAGCTATCTTTTGAATTTTAAGCTTTTGTATCTCTACGGGTAGATTTAAAATCTTTGTCACCAAGCTGTTTAACTCCGTTGCACTTAAACCTTTATAACTAGCAGTCACTTTTTTGCTTTTACTGCTCCACTGTACTTTAGAAGCGGGAATCAGCGTCTGAAGTTTCTCTACTTTTTGGGTAGTCTTTTTATCTGACCATATTTTTTGCAGTGCTATCACTTCTTTGATCTCTTCAACAGTGTGCTTTGTACCGGCCATCATTTCTGCCTGTGAAGAGACTTGTGCAGCTTTATATCCATATCCACCAAGCATCAGAACAAAGGCGATAAGTGCTATCAACTCATTTTGATATCGTTTCCAAGTCATAATGCACCTTCTATCTTCAAGTCATTGCTTCCTGCAATAGCCAAAGTATTCCATTTGTTTTTTTCCGCCAATGCTTTCACTCGCTTTGCCACTTGAGCATCTTTACATGAAAACTGTACTTTAAACATCTTTTCGTCTAACTCTAACGACGTAAGAGTCACCCCTTTAAAGATCATACCTGAGAGTATTTTAATGATTTCTCGTTTGTTTCGCTCTGCGCTATCTATCGTTTTATATTTTGTTACTATGCTGTCTCGCGTATATTTACTCTGTAAAGAGGGATGGGCTTCAAGCAGTTCTTGTATCTGGGCTTCTCCCACTTTGGCATTTGCGCTATAACGAGATCCTTCGACAAAGAATATTAACGCAAACAGCGTAAAGATAGAAGCAAGTATTGAAGCCTGTTTCACAGTAAGCACAGAACCATAGGTACCTGGTAGCGTTATCCCCTTTTTAGGAGTAAAACTATTGTCAAACACTAGGGCAGGTCTCTCTTCTTCACTTAAAGCACTTCTTGGGACCACAACTACCATTTTATCCAAAGACACCAATGCTTCATTGTCCCCTAACAGGAGAGGTTTGTCGAAATGCTCCACTGCCTGCTGGGCAAAAAAGAGTTTAGATACATTTTCCAGGGCAAAGCCTTTACTCTGTAAAAATGCCGTGATCATTTCTATATCATACGCAAGAAAAACCCACTCCTCTTCTTCTTTCCAAACCATATACTCATACGCTCTACCTTCTTCGACCAACCCCTCAAAAAGTGATGGAGCAATACGCTTAGCCTGGTAGGCATATCTCACAGGTAATGCTTCTTTTTTAAGGGTATAAAATTGTGGCGGCAACATGACATTGACTGCATGTGACAGGTTCACCGGCTTCATGGAGGTATGTGCAAGGATCAGATCTTTATTGTTTGCCATAAAATTCAAAATGTTTTGCCTCTCCCTGAATATATTCAAATCTAAATCTATATTGTTCTTTTGCAAAAGCATACCCTACCGAGCACTTTGCTGCCTCTACGAATGTTTTATCCGCCAAAATACTTTTCCGTTTGGCATAGTCTCCACCGTTTTCACGTACAAAGTCTTCCAATGTGCCCTTGTCTATTAAAGATGCCCACTCTTCAACTGCTGATAGTTCTATCTCAAAAAGATAGGAGATAAGTTCAGCTGAACTGTATTCTCCATCTATCGTTTCTGCTTCAGGAGAAAAGCTAAAATACTTTTTCCAGGGAACAGATCCTATATTGGAGTCATCTACCTCAAACTGGTAACGACTGACTAACGCTGTGAACTGTTGATAGGATATAATACCGTTTTTTTGGTGAAGTCTGCTTTGCTCTTTTAATACAGCCAAACCCGAACTCCCTATCTCTTCGACCAGCATCTCTTGCAGTCTCCCTGCATCTTCTATGTTATAGTCCTGCGCAAGTATCTCAAAAAGATCCTGTGCTACTGTATACAATGCTGCTTTCTTACTATCGTTTTCTAAGCCCAGCCAATTGATATTGACACCTTTATACAAAGGTTCACATTGTAAAACAAGTGAAAACTTATCATCTAGTGTATGCAAGGGGAGTGCTGTTTGATATAGTACAGAAAAGAGCGTTTTTTTATCTTTAAACGCTTGAAATATATTTGTTATATTTGTATAGTATACATTGGCTTGTATAAGTGCTTTTGTGGTACCAGAATCCTGTTGTACCTTCTCAAAATAACTTAATAGTACCATCGTTAATGCAATGATCACAGACAAAACAGACAAAGTGATCATAAGGGCAAAACCTTGTCTGTTTTTTACAACTATACCGGTACTTTGGGTTTTATCCATCTAAAAGCTCTATTAAAGTAAAATTTGTAACATTAAACGTGAATATTATACCAAAAAACCAAAGGGTTCCTATGAAACAAAATGCACCACTAAGAGCCGGTTTCTCTCTTATAGAATTACTTATCGTTATCGTTATCCTTGGAGGACTTGTTGCTGTTGTGGCCCCTGGACTTATGGATGCTGCAGACGAAGCAAAAAGAGATACTGTCTGCTTAAAAATGAATGACTTGGGAAAAAGACTTGACATGTTCAAGCTTGACAATGGGACCTACCCGGAAACAGAAGAGGGCTTTGAAGCACTTCTGAGTAACCCTGATCCAGACAAATACCCTAACTACCGTGAAAAACCTTATCTTAAAAAATTACCAAAAGACTCATGGAAAACGCCTTTTGTCTATATAAGCAAAGGATCAGAGTTTGAACTGATCTCTTTTGCCGCTGACAGGAAAGAGGGTGGAGAAGAGAGTAATAGAGATATCCTGTTTAGCGAATGTAACAAATAAGAACTCTTTATGTCCTATATCCAGAGATATGAAGGAAGAAAGGGGTTCTCTCTCATAGAACTCCTTATCGTTATACTTCTTGTCTCTATTGTCTATTTCCTTGGATTTGAGGGCTTTGAGATCGGCAAGAAGAAGCCAAAAGCCCTCACCCCTCTTAACCTTAAATCCAATATCCTCTCATCAGAACTCTTCAAGGGACAAGCCACACTGCTTTGTGTTGATGAGTGCCGATCATGTTATCTTAGACAGGGGGTTGCATCAGCGTTTGAAGAGTATACAAGTCCTATAGACCTCACAGGTATGCAAGCCTATACCATTGACAAATATAATGCCCTCTCTCGTATTGAATACGGAAGATACCAAGATAAAAAGATCTGTTTGATCATGGATTTTTACAACAATGGAAGTTCCACTCAGATCATTTTAAAAAATGACAAAGGAAGCTATTTTCTACCTTCTTTTTTTGAGAAACCTCAAGCATTTTCTTCCCCTGAAGAGGCAAAAGAGTATTGGCTAAGAAACAGTATGACAGTATCTGACAGTGGAGAGTTCTATTGAAACAGTTGCGACCTGCCTTTAGTATTATTGAAATCCTGATCTCTGTGATCATCATTTCCCTTGCCATCATCCCTGTACTCAAGCTCCATACAAGTAACCAGGAACAGATCGTCTATCTCACTGAAAGAAATAAACGCTCTTTACAGGATTCACTCTATCTGGACAGTACTATCTTGCAACATCATCAAGACAATAAAACCGCGTATGAAATTTTGGAAAAGTTTTTTAAAGTCAAAGAGCTGAAAAGTCGTGAGATCTTAAAGGAAAACAGTAGAAATATCTTTATCCCTGAAGAGATAAAGATCATCCCTCTTGAAGAGCAGGGAGCTCCTTCCGCCACGGTCAATGAAGTCATGCTAAAAGGCAAACACTCCTCTATCTACTATCATTTTAAGCTGGGACCTTTGTGATAAAAAAAGAGACTAAAATGTTACAAATCTCTTTACCTTTAGATATAGCAAGATACAGCTAAAAAAGTTATAATACTTATAATTTACTGCAAGGACACATACACGGATGCTTTTTAAGTACAAAGGATTTGACAAAACAGGTAAAAAAGTCAAAGGTACTGTTACGGCAAGTTCCGTGGAAGAGGCAGGACAGAAACTTCGTGCGCAAAATATCTATCATGAGGGGCTGACCTCTACAAAAGAGTTTTCACTCGAAGCCTTCTCCAAACGTCAAATGCCCGGGGAGCTTCTTAGTACTTTTTCCAAAGAACTCTCTTCGTACCTCCATTCAGGCATGACCATTCTCACTGCAATCAAACTGCTTGAGAATCAGCATGAAGGAGAAAAGCGATATGTCTCTTTTCTTAACTCAATTAAGACAATGATCGATGAAGGAAAATCCCTTTACAATGCACTCAATGCACAAAAGGTCTATGCCTTGCCAGACTTTTTTCTCCAAAGTCTCAATGTTGCAGGACAAAGCGGGAAAATGGTTGAAGTACTCACCAATATGGGAAATTTTTTCTCCGCACAAAACAAAGTAAAAAAACAGGTCAAAGGGGCCATGACATACCCTGCCATCATTTTTACAGTTGCCATAGGAATGACCTCTTTTCTCATCGCTTTTGTCGTACCAAAAATTACGGCGATCTTTGAAGATACAGGACAGGAGCTTCCTCCTATCACTCAATTTGTACTTGGGCTAAGTGACTTTTTGACAACGCATTATGTCACTATCATTGTAAGTATTATATTGGTTATCATTGGCTTTAAGGTCCTCTATGCAAAAGTGGGCACCTTTCATCGTATCATAGACTCATTGTTGCTGAGGATGCCTGTATTGGGTAGTCTGATCCAAAACCATGAATTAGGAAGATTCTCCTACATCCTCTCTCTCATGCTGGGTTCAGGTGTTGCTTATGCACAAGCCGTACAATTGGCCAAAGCCACTTTCGCAAACCATGGACTTCGTGACCTCTTTGACAAAGCATCCGTTAAAGTGCTTGAAGGAAATAAACTCTCCAATGCACTGCAAATGTCAAAAGGAGTAAAGCTCAAACGTAACTTTATGCAATCTTTAGCCCTGGGAGAAGAGTCCAGTGAAGTGGCCCAAATTCTAGACAATACCTCTATGCTTTATGCTGAAGAAAATGAAGACAGACTCAAACTGCTTCTAGGGTTACTTGAGCCATTTATGATGCTCTTCATCGGTGCGGTTGTCGGAGTCATTGTTGCAGCGATGCTTCTACCTATCTTTACTATGACACAAGGGTTACAATAAAATGCCAACTATTA
>NZ_JBFENQ010000088.1:0-7367 GCF_041551015.1 Sulfurovum sp.
GATATAGGAATATATCTATACTTTAACACTAAGGATATATTATGAACAAAAGTATTACGGGAAGACATTTCGAACTCACTGAACCTATTAAAGCATATGCAGATGAAGCTATAGATAGTCTGGAAAAATATCATTTAGACATTATTTCTGCAAGTACTGTGATCTCAGCCAATGAGAAACAGGGGAAAAAAGGTTTTGCCGTAGAGTTCATCATAAACCTTAAAGATAAAAATACCATCGTCATCACACAAATAGATAAAGATGTGTATGCAGCGATAGACCTTGCTATAGAAAGAGTAAAAAAATCTCTGAGACGCCATGCCGATAGAGTCAAAAATCATAAAATTATGAGCTTTAGAGATATGGGAGTAGAGGCAGAAGCGGTTACTGAGTATACCACTGACGAAGAGCTTGAAATCGTTCCTATGGATCTTGAACTACACAAACCACTTGATTTTGATGAAGCTATAGAAGCACTCAAAGCAGAGAAAAAAAGACAATTTATCGTGTTTAATGACAATGAAGGCCTGATGCGTGTTATGTACAAAAGAGCGGATGGTAAATTCGGATTATATTAATAAGTAAGGCAAATGGGCAAAGCCCATCTTGCCTATGCTAGCACTAAATGTACTGCTTAAAAGCAGGCACATGTCCAATGAGCCTTTTTTCTCTAACTTGAGACTTCCATACTTCCCAATCTATTTTTAGCCCTAATAACCACATCATCATCTTCAGCCATATCCAACCATTTAAACCTCTGACCACTCTGTATGGTACCGTCCAGTATGTCACCGCTGTCTCTGAATTTTAGATCAAGCTTTGCTATGTCAAAACCATTGGTTGTTTGTGAGAATTGTTCAAGTCTAAAGTTCTCGGTACTATTAGAGTAAAGATAACACCAGCTCTTTAAACCGTTACGGCCTACTCTACCCCTGAGTTGATGCAGTGTGGCAAGTCCAAGCCGTTCTGCACCTACTATAACGATAAGCGTAAGTTTAGGTAACGAGATGCCTACTTCAACCACTGTTGTCGCTAAAAGTATATTTCCTTTTTCCCTAAATTCCAGTAAGACTTCCTCTTTTTGCTTGTCCTTACCATGCGTTACATAGACATTTTCAAACTTCTCTTCCCAAAACCCTCTACTCTCTTCTAAAGACTGATAAGGTACTTCACTACTCTCTTCTACTAAAGGATAAATGATAAGTACCTGATGTTGTTGCGCTATCTCATCTTTAATATGTGTAAGCAGATTT
The DNA here is from genome assembly GCF_041551015.1 of Sulfurovum sp. Classification (GTDB taxonomy): domain Bacteria; phylum Campylobacterota; class Campylobacteria; order Campylobacterales; family Sulfurovaceae; genus Sulfurovum. Next base: position 1,254 of record NZ_JBFENQ010000088.1, read on the forward strand.
GGGAAATCCTGTTTACTGATGGTCTGAGTCAATACCTCACGTTCAAAAGGTGTAGTAGTAATGAGACTAACATCAAGAAGTTCAGACTCCATCATGGCTTGTGTTCTTGGTATAGGAGTAGCAGAGAACTGTATAAAGTGCGGTTTTCTATCACCCGCACTTACCAATGCTTCCAGACTCTGTCTTTGTTTAGTTCCAAAACGATGCTGTTCGTCGACCATAACCAAAGAGGCTTGCGGCAAATCTTCTTTGAAAAGCAGCGCATGTGTACCTATAATAAAGTCTGCATCTACATAATTCCCTTGATCTTTACCTTGCATGACCAGTGCAATTTTGACATGCTTAGGTAAATGCTTACACGCCTCTTCATAAAGTTGCAGGGCAAGCAGTGATGTAGGTGCCATCAAAATACTTTTATATGGTAAAGCCATCATCACAGAAGCAAGTATCACCATCGTTTTACCAGAACCTACATCACCAACGACCATCCGTTTAGCTGCCTTGTCTTCTCTTGCCAAGTCTAACTGTATCTGTGCTATGACTTCTTCTTGTTCTTGTGTAAGTTTGAAAGGTAGATTGTTTACAAAGGTTTCTATACTACCGGTCAATGCTCTATGTGCAGGAAAATCAGCCCTTTTCCCTCGTAATTTTTTCAAATGATTGTATGCTTCAACAAACTTCAATACAGCCAGAAAATCTCTCTTGAATGTTGTACCTTCATACACCTCTTCCATACTTTTTGGAAAGTGAATATGCATCAGTGTAGAGACTTCTTTACTGTCCAAACCTTCATGATATAAATTTTGTTCATTGACATAACACTCCATGAGTGAAGATATCTCACTCTCTTTGAGTACGGTTTTATACTTAGGTGTGATCTTTCCTATCTCTTTGATGGATTTAGGCTGTGACATTTGCAAATAGCCCTTATACTCTTCCAGCCTACCTTGTATAACATGGCTGGACCCTACTTCAAAAAGTTTATGGTGGTAAGGGGTTACCCTAAAAAAAGTTGAAGAGAGTCGTCGTCCAGATTGGGTAAGGTTAAAAGTAACACGTAACTTTCCAGAATAGATACTCGAATCAACCACTTTGGCCTCAAGCGTATTGACCTTTCCTAGTTCTAGTGTGCTTGAAAGTGTCGTATCATTATAAGAAGTGGGGATAATGAGTGCCAAGTCAAGTAAAGAGTGTATCTTGAGCTTTTTAAACAGTTGTTTTGCTTCTTCCATCTCTATCCCATTCTTAATATCTTCTCTTATTATACGAACAAGTCCATATAATATTCAATCACTAAAGCTTTGCCTCTGGCAAGAAGGAGTTTGAAACAACTCCTACTGTTTTAATGATTATACAGAAGTTTTTGGAACATGGGAAATAATATGTCAATATGACATATTATTTTGTAGGTTTAGCTTCCTTTTTAGTCACGATGCTAAATGTGATATCTGACAACTCAGTATGTGCTTTGATAAAAGTATTGACCTCGTCCAATGTAACAGACTCAATCTTTTTCAACTGCTCTTTACTAAAATCAAGTGGTCTTTCATAGTAATAATCATTATAAGCTCTATGCAGTCTTTGAGAAAGTGTTTCTGTACGTAAAGGCTCAGATCCAAGTAAAAATTTCTTGGTATCATCAAGCTCTTTTTGTGTGATACCCTCTTGAACAAAAGTATCTACCACTTCTTGTATCAAATCTTTTGCCTCATCTTGTGTACTGAGCTTTGTTTGCATATATCCGCTCAAATAAGAAACCGGTTTTGTACGTCTAAATGACGAATACACTCCATAGGTAAGTCCACGTTTTACACGTATCTCTTCCATTAAGCGTGAACCAAATCCTGCCCCGCCAAGAAGATACTCTGCAATCTTTGCCAAGTACTGATCTTTTTCTTTATAGCTGTAGTTAAATGGTGCACCAAAATAGATATACGCCTGTTGTGTATCTTCATCGATGAGTACTACTTCTTTTTTATTTGAAGCTTGAATGATTTTCTCTTCTTCCTCTTCAACTTTTGGTAAAAGTGCAAAAAGCTTTGTCAGATATCCTTGTGCTTCATCAAATGTAATGTCTCCACCCACAACACCTATGGCATTGTTATATCCTAAGTGCGTAGAGATAAATTTTTTAATATCTTCCAGTGATATACTTTCTATACTCTCAAGCGTACCATCATAAGGTCTGGCTAAAACACTCCCTTTAAAAAGTGTCGCTCTCAAAGAAGTACCTGCGATATAGTCAAAATCACTTTTCTTTTGTGTCAGCCAACCTATCTTTTGATGTTTAATTTGATCAAGTGCTTCTTGTGTGTAATTTGGATCTTTTAAAAGTTCTTCCAGACGTTTAACTGCATAAGGAAACTCACTCTTCAATGAAGAGACCTCTATCACGAAACTCTCACGTCCTACATGTGCCCCGACATCTACTGCATGTGCATCAAGTTTTGTAGCAAATCCTACACTACCTTCTTTGGATGTTCCTTCATTCATAAGCCTTGCAGACATATCGGCTAAACCATCTTTAGTATTACTCAAATGTCCTGCATTTTTAAAGACCAATTGAATGGATACAATAGGTAGATACTTCTCTTCTTCAAATACAACAGGTACTTTACTCTCTTTAATCTCTATCTCTTTGACCAATGCTGCCATCAATGCTCCTTGTAGTGCAATCAACACTATTAGTATTTTTTTAAAATTTGGCATTTATTGCCTCACTATAATGTATTTTAATTCTTGTCATATAAAACCTTTTGGAGGATGCGACCAGTCACATGAGCCAACTGCTAAAGTTGTCATAGTGACAACGTAGTTTTTTGAGCTTTACTTAAAAAACGTCCCTTTTAATAATAACGTTCTAAAATCTCATAGGCTGTATTACGTTTTGCAGGTTTTTCCCCCACATCTCTAATGAGCTTGATCATCTCTTCCTGATTCATCTCATTTTTGGCTCCGGCAGCTGAAACGACGTTTTCTTCCATCATCGTAGAACCCAGATCATTCGCTCCAAAAAGAAGTGCCATTTGTCCTATGTAAGAGCCTTGTGTCACCCATGAACTCTGTATGTTCGGTACATTATCCAAAAAGAGTCTGGCTACAGCCAAATAACGCAAATAGAGATTTGAAGAAGTTTTTGTGATCGTTGGTAATTCTCTTTTGAGCTGTGTATGATCACTTTGATATGACCACATAATAAATGCTCTAAATCCTCCAGTTTCATCCTGAAGCTGACGTACATAATCCCAATGCTCTACGATCTCACGAATCGTCTCTACTGTACCATACATCATCGTGGCAGTTGACTTGATACCAAGCTTATGTGCCTGACGATGTACATCTAACCATTTGTCCTTATCATGTTTCTTAGGGGCAATGATGTCGCGTACCCTATCGGAAAGAATCTCGGCACCTGCACCAGGGATAGAACTGAGCCCTTTTGCTTTAAGTCTACGTAACACTTCTGAAATACTTATTTTTGAACGGTTGGCTATGTAATCTATCTCAATGGATGAAAAACCATGTATTGTCACTTGAGGGTATTTCTTTGAGATATGCTCCACAAGGTCTTCATACCACTCTATCTCGAGCTTAGGATGTACACCACCCTGGAAGAGTATCTGTGTTCCACCTATGGCTAAAAGTTCATCTATCTTTTGGTCTATTTCATCAAAGGTCAGAATATACGCATCTTCTTTTTTCTCATGCGTATAAAAAGCACAAAACTTGCAATCTACCCAACAAATATTAGTATAGTTGATATTTCGGTCTACAACAAACGTAGTAACACCTTTAGGATGCATCTCTTTCTTACGTGCATGTGCCATCTTACCAAGGGTTTTCAGGTCAGCTTTTTCAATGAGCTCTACCGCCTCATCAATACTCATACGCTTTGTCATAGGGGTCGTCATTTAGTGCCTCCATCGCATTGCGCTTTAACGCTTAGCATCTCTCTATTTCTCTTTATCCAATGCGTCCAACACACCGTTAATAAACTGTGGAGACTTCTCATCTGCAAGTTCTTTTGCCAGTTCAACTGCTTCATTGATGATAATAGCTTTATCTGTTTTTGCAACAAGTATCTCATAGGCTCCCAGTCTCATAATTGCTTTTTCAACTTTGCCTATGCCATCATAGTCCCAATCTTTCAAATGTTCTTTAATCTTGGCATCCAACATTTCAAGGTTTTCTATAGTCCCCTGGAAAAGAATATCTGAAAACTCTTTTTGCTTATTTCGGATCTTACCCTCTTCCAAAATTTCATCTGAGAACTTTCCTATATTGTCATTCCCTAAGTCATACGCATAGAGTAATCCTACTACAGCTGTACGTGCCTGATGTCTAGTAGCCATTAATCAAGCTCACTGTAAAGGTTAATAAGTTCGATCAGCCCTACCATCGCTTCAGCACCTTTATTTCCTGCTTTAGTACCTGCTCTTTCTATCGCTTGCTCAATGCTGTCTACTGTTAATACCCCAAATGTTGCTGGCTTACCATGCTTCAGTGTGACTGTTGCTACACCTTTTGTAGCCTCAGCTGAAACATAATCAAAGTGAGGTGTTGCACCACGGATCACAGCACCTAAACAACATACAGCGTCGTATTTACCAGAAGCCAATGCTTTGTCCAGTGCAAATGGTACTTCAAATGCACCCGGTACCAAGATAAGATCCAGATCATCTGCATTTCCACCATGTCTTGCATAAGCATCTACAGCACCTTCTACCAATCTGTCTGTGATAAAGTGGTTAAATCTTGCATTGATGATCGCTACTTTTTTACTCTTATCTACTGAGAGTTGACCTTCTACTTTTTTCATTTTTTTCCTTTACTTTTTAGTGTTTAATTTTGTTTACTCGACGATCGTTCTAATCGCATCGATCTGTTGGATCAACGTATCTAACTTACTTAATTCTATCATGTTTGGCCCATCACTTAAGGCAATGCTCGGATCAAAGTGTGTTTCAAAGAAGAAACCGTCTACGCCTACTGCTGCAGCTGCACGTGAAAGATACGGCACAAATGAAGAGTCTCCACCTGAACTTGCTCCGCCTGATGCTGGCATCTGTACAGAGTGTGTAGCATCAAACACCACCGGAGCAAACTCACGCATCGTTTTAAGCCCACGCATATCTACCACAAGGTTACCATACCCAAATGTAGTACCTCTCTCAGTAAGCCATACATTATATTTCTTTGAATTTTCATAACTTACTTCACCGTCAAACCCTCTGGTTTTAAGCACTTTAGCTACAGAGTGTTCCATCGCAGCAGGTGCCAAGAACTGTCCTTTTTTGATATTCACAACCGCAGAAGTTTTTGCAGCTGCCACAAGAAGATCAGTTTGGCGACATAAAAATGCAGGGATCTGAAGTACATCTGCTACCTCAGCCGCTGCAGCTGGTTGTGTATAGTCATGGACATCTGTTAAGATCTTATAACCAAATTGGTCTTTTACTTCTTGAAGCATTTTAAGCCCTTCATCCAGTCCCGGACCTCTAAAAGAATCCAAACTTGTACGGTTTGCTTTATCAAAACTTGCTTTAAAATAAAACTCTTTAGTACAGTCATCATGGTACTTACCTAAAGACTCTGCGATACGCATCACATTATCCCGACTTTCCAGAACACATGGTCCAGCAATTAAAATCATTTTAGTCCTTTAGGCAGAGCTACTAAAAGCCCTGATAATATTACTAAGATTATACCCAAAACTGTCCAAATATCAGGTATAGGGTCTCCCAACATGATACCAATCACTACTGCAAAGACAATATTACTGTAACTAATTGTACCAACGATACCTGCTTTAGTCAATTCATAGGCTTTGGTCATCAAAAGTTGAGAGATGGTTGCAAAGAGACCAACTGCAGTAACATACCCCCACTGTATACCCTCTGGCATAACAAACTCTGCAAACATCCAGTCAAAATCCTCTGAAGCAGTCACATAAGGAGTGATCAGCATCAAGAAAAGTGGTGCAACAGTTCCTACACCCATAAATGACATTACGATGGCACGTGTATCATAGTATTTTCTGAGTTCTCGTATGGAAGTATACGCCAATGCTGCACCAATACCTGAAAATATACCCAGTATGTCATACTTATCAAA
>NZ_JBFENQ010000089.1:0-7366 GCF_041551015.1 Sulfurovum sp.
AGAGCTTCTTGCAGTTGAAGGTAAGCCTCAAGATGTTGGTGGATACTTCCATCCAAATGATGAGTTAGCTGCTAAAGCAATGAGACCATCTGCTACACTTAACAGTATTATTGACGCTATATAAGTAAAATTTACTGAGTATTGCACCATGTTGGTGCAATACTTGTCACTAAAATGTAATGACATTTTAGTATTATAGTAAAACTCCGCAGAGGAGTTTTCTCTGCAACACTTTTAGTATCTAGTGTAAAAAGATACTTTCGAGACACTCTGTCTCAAATAACATAGGGTTGATGTAAGCCTCTTTTGTCGCAAAGCATAATTGATAACATAAATTATGAGTTATGTTTTGCCTTGAGGTCCCCTATAGTTCTCACTTAAAGGATTATAATGAAAAAAGCTAAAAAAGTAACGGTTATCGGTGCTGGAAATGTGGGTGCAACTGTAGCATTTATTCTTGCAATGAATGGTGTATGCCACCATGTTGTATTAAGAGATAGAAATACTGAGATAGCTAAAGGTAAAGCATTAGACATGTCTCAAGCAGCTAATGCTGCAAGATCACATACTATTGTTACTGCAGCAGATGATGCTGCTGAAATAGCAGATTCGGATGTAGTGGTTATTACAGCTGGAAGTCCAAGGTTGCCAGGAATGAGTAGAGATGATCTACTTATGATCAATGCAGAGATCACCAAAGAAGTAGTGCAGGATGTAAAAAAATATGCACCTGATTCAATTATTATTATGGTTTCTAATCCTCTTGATGTAATGACATATGTTGCACTGAAAGAATCAGGTTTTCCAAAAGAAAGAGTTGTTGGTATGGCAGGAATTCTTGATTCTGCAAGAATGGCACATTTCATTTTTGAAAAAATTGGTTACGGATCAGGTCAAATACGTGCTTCAGTGATGGGTGGACATGGTGATGATATGGTACCATTACCAAAGTTTTCTACAGTTGCAGGTGTACCATTGACTGATATCTTATCTGATAAAGAAATCTCTGAAGTAGTAGAGAGAACAAAGCATGGAGGTGCTGAGATTGTTGGTTACCTTAAAACAGGTTCAGCGTATTATGCTCCGGCAAAATCAACAGCGATCATGGTAGAAGCTATTCTTAAAGATACAAAACAGATTCATCCATGTGCAGTTTATTTGGATGGTCATTATGGTCACTCTGATGTAGTTTCTGGTGTTCCAGTAGCACTTGGTGCAAACGGGGTAGAGAAGCTTTTTGAAATGACACTGAACGAAGATCAAAAAACAAAGTTTTCTGCAAGTGTTGAATCAGTAAGAAGTATGATTAATGTACTTAAAGATAAGAATTTTTTTGGCTAAAGGTTATAGATGAGAGAAATTGAATTTGATGTTGTTGTAAAAGCAGTTAAAGATATGATCATGCATTGTGGTACAGATCTACCACAAGATACCTATGATGCGCTTGAAGCTGCTATGCAGGCTGAAAAGTCACCCGTAAGTAAAGAGGTTATTCGTCAGATACTTGAAAATGCAAACATCGCAAAAGATGAGAAAAGACCACTTTGTCAAGATACTGGTTTGGCAGTATTTTTTGTAAATGTTGGGGAAGAAGTGCGTATTAATGGTGGTCTTTTGAGAGATGCTATTAATAAAGGAACAGAAGAGGGTTATACTGAGGGGTACTTAAGAGCTTCAACATGTGAACCATTCAGCCGTTTAAACTTGAAGGATACAGTAGGGTATAACCTTCCAGCTATCATTCATTTTGATATTGTAGCTGGTGATAAGATCGACATTGAATATGCTGCAAAAGGTGGTGGTTCTGAAAATGTTTCTCGTGCAAAAGTTTTCCCTCCAGCTGCTGGTAAAGATGGTATCGTAGAGTATGTAAAAGAAGTCATCTCTGATGCAGGTGGTAACCCATGTCCTCCAATTACGATTGGTGTGGGAATCGGTGGAACGTTTGAAAAAGCAGTTATATCTTCAAAACATGCACTTTTTAGAGACTTAGAGACCAAGCATGAAGACCCAGAAATGGCTGAGCTTGAAGAGCGAATATTAACAGAGGTCAATAAACTTGGAATAGGTGCGATGGGTATGGGTGGAACAAAAACTGCTTTGGCTGTACATATTGAGTCAAACCCTTGTCATATCGCGTCGCTTCCTGTTTCTGTAAATGTTCAGTGTCACTCGTCAAGACATACACATATCACAATATAAGGAGAAAAGATGGCAACATATACTTTAACAACACCACTTACTTCTGAAGATACAAAAAAACTTGTAGCTGGAGATACTGTTTTATTAAATGGTACTATTTATACAGCCAGAGATGCTGCACATAAGAGACTTGTAGATCTTATAGAAGCGGGGGAAGAACTTCCATTTGATCTAGAAGGATCAGTGATTTATTTTGTTGGACCAACTCCACCTAAACCGGGTGACCCTATAGGCAGTGCAGGACCAACTACTTCTTACAGAATGGATTCTTACTCTCCAACGATGTTAAAACATGGTTCAAAAGGGATGATCGGTAAGGGAAAAAGAAATCAAGCTGTAAAAGATGCTTGTGTTGAGTATGATGGTATCTATTTTGGTGCTACAGGTGGAGCAGGTGCACTACTTGGTAAACAGATTCGTTCAGCCGAAGTGATTGCTTATCCGGAATTAGGGCCAGAAGCTGTCAGAAAGATTACAGTGGAAGATTTCCCTGTAACAGTTGTAAATGATACAAAAGGTAATGACATTTACCAAATGGGTCGTGCACAATATGAGGTCAAGGACTAAAGCCTGAATCGTACATGGACCAAAGTTCAGAACAAGTGAGGGGGCTAAGCCCAAATCGTACAAGAGCTAAAGCTCAAAAATATACTTAAATTTAGTAACATTGTATTTGAATAAATATAGTGTTACATACTCCCCATCACACAACTATTTCTCTTTTTTTAACTTCTTTATCTTAGTAAATATTTCATTAACCTAAACAGAGTATTATAAGCAATAATGATATTTAAAAGGATTACCCATGGATTATAGAATTGAAAAAGATACAATGGGAGAGATGAATGTCCCTGCTGAAAAATACTGGGGAGCCCAGACACAACGATCTGTACATAATTTTGAGATAGGCAATGAAAAGATGCCTCTTGAAATTGTCTATGGTTTTGCAAACTTGAAAAAAGCCTGTGCTTTGGTCAATCATTCTTTAGGTCGTTTAAATGATGAAAAAACTGCGGCGATATCTAAGGCATGTGATATGGTGCTCACTGGAGAGCTTGATGACAATTTTCCACTTGTTGTATGGCAAACGGGTTCGGGTACGCAATCGAACATGAATATGAATGAAGTGGTTGCCAACAAAGCAACAGAGATTTTAGGTGGAGACTTTATAAAAGAAACTTTGGTACATCCCAACGATGATGTAAATAAAGGACAAAGTTCAAACGATACCTATCCTACAGCTATGCGTATCGCCGAAGTTGTAGCTGTAACAGATACGCTTATACCTGCACTATCTCAATTGAAAAAAACACTGGATGAAAAAGCGAAAACTTTTTCTGATATAGTGAAGATAGGAAGAACACATCTCCAAGATGCAACACCACTTACACTCGGTCAAGAACTTTCCGGGTATGTTTCTATGTTAGAAACAAACCTCAGGCAAATTAATGATGCACTCGTATACTGTAAAGAACTTGCAATTGGTGGTACAGCGGTAGGTACGGGTCTTAACTCACACCCAGAGTTTTCGCAAAGAGTAGTAGTACAGCTTAACCAGTTTATGGCAAAAAATTATGGATTTGTTTCTCAACCAAATAAGTTTCATGCGCTTACAGGCCATGATGCTGAAGTAGTATTAAGTGGTGCACTTAAGGCACTGGCTGCAAATCTTATGAAAATAGCCAATGACATCAGGTGGCTGGCATCAGGTCCTAGATGTGGTTTAGGTGAAATTGAAATTCCTGCAAATGAACCGGGTTCATCAATTATGCCAGGTAAAGTAAACCCGACTCAGGCTGAAGCTATGACAATGGTAGCTGTACAGGTTATGGGTAATGATGCAACAGTGGGTATTGCTGCATCTCAGGGTAACTTTGAACTAAATGTATTTAAACCAGTGATTGCATACAATATTTTACAGTCAACTAAACTGTTAGCAGATGTTATGAGAAGTTTTGACATACATTGTGCGGTGGGCATTGAACCGATCAGAGCAAATATTGATAGGTTTCTTAATGATTCGCTTATGTTGGTAACAGCGCTTAATCCATATATAGGGTATGAAAATGCAGCAAAGATAGCTAAAACAGCACATAAAAATGGTACAACACTTAAAGAAGAAGCTGTAGCACTTGGTTTTATGTCTGCAGAAGACTTTGATGAAAATGTAAAACCTGAAGAGATGATTGCAGCACAAGGATAATTTCTCACGTCCCTTTGTTACAAAAAGGGACAAAATATTTCTACAATATTGAATCTAATTAAAACGTACTAATTTAATGTGTAAATACATAACATATTTCTAAAATTACTATCTTTTATAGGCAAATTAATCAACTCTTATTCTCTTTCAGCGTATAGTATTGCATTATATAAAAAGGAGTACACGTGAATATTCATGAGTATCAAGCAAAACAAATATTCCAAAAGTATGGTGTTCCAACACCTAGAGGTATTATTGCAAATACACCTGATCAGGCTGTAGCAAATGCAGGAGAACTTGGTGGAAACATTTGGGTAGTTAAAGCCCAAATCCACGCAGGTGGTAGAGGACTAGGCGGTGGTGTAAAACTTGCTAAGTCTAAAGATGAAGTAAGAGAACTTGCTACTGAAATTCTAGGTATGACTTTGGTAACGCATCAAACTGGACCAGAAGGTAAACTTGTTCAAAAAGTGTACATTGAAGAGGGTGCAAACATCCAAGATGAACTTTATCTCTCTGTAGTACTTGACCGTGCAGCTGAAATGCCAATTATTATGGCATCTACTGAAGGTGGTATGGACATTGAAACTGTAGCACATGACACTCCTGAAAAAATCATTAAGATTGCAGTAGATCCTGCTTATGGTTTCCAAGGTTACCATGGAAGAGAACTTGTATTTGGTCTTGGTATCACAGACAAGGCAGAGCAAAAGAAAATGATTGACTTTGCTTCTAAACTCTATACACTTTATATGGAAAATGATGCTGAGATGATCGAGATCAATCCACTGATCAAAACAGCAGAGGGTGACTTTTTGGCACTTGATGGAAAGATGGGGTTTGATGATTCTGCACTAGGACGTCACCCTGACATCGAAGATATGAGAGATATCTCTGAAGAAGATCCAGATGAAAGAGAAGCATCTCAGTATGGTCTCTCTTACATCTCACTTGATGGAGAAATAGGTTGTATGGTTAATGGTGCCGGTCTTGCAATGGGTACTATGGATACGATCAACTACATGGGTGGAACTCCTGCAAACTTCCTTGATGTTGGTGGTTCGGCAAATGCTGAGACAGTGGCAAAAGGATTTGAGATCATTCTTAAAAATCCTAAAGTAAAAGCTATTTTTGTAAATATCTTTGGTGGTATTGTTAGATGTGACAGAATTGCAAATGGTATTATTGAAGCAACTAAGATCACAGATGTAAATGTACCGGTAATTGTAAGACTTGATGGTACAAATGCACCAGAAGCAGCAGAAATTTTGAAAAATGCAAACATTGCCAACCTTATCGTTGGTGATGATTTAGGTGATGGTGCAGCAAAAGCTGTAGCAGCGGCAAAGGGAGAGTAAAAGATGTCAATTTTAGTAAACAAAGATACAAAAGTTATCGTTCAAGGTTTTACAGGTAAAGAGGGTTCTTTCCATGCTGAACAATGTATGGATTATGGTACGCAAATCGTTGGTGGTGTTACACCTGGTAAAGGTGGACAAACACACCTTGGTCAACCAGTATTTAATACAGTTAGAGATGCTGTAAATACTACAGGTGCTACAGTTTCTATGATTTTTGTTCCACCTGCATTTGTTGCTGACGCTGTAATGGAAGCCGCATCTGCTGGTATTGAACTTGCTGTTATTATTACAGAAGGTGCACCGGTACGTGATATGCAAGCTGCAAAAGCTTGTGCTGTTAAAAATGGCATGATGACAATCGGGCCAAACTGTCCAGGTGTTATTACTGCTGAAGAGTGTAAAATTGGAATCATGCCTGGTATGATCTTCAAAAAAGGAAATGTCGGTCTAATTTCTAAATCAGGTACTTTAACTTACGAAGGTGCAAACCAAGTTTGTAATGAAGGTTTTGGTATTACAACAGCAGTTGGTATCGGTGGAGATCCAATTATCGGTCTTTCATATAAGCAACTTCTTCAAATGTTTCAAGAAGATCCTGAGACTGAAGCCATTGTAATGATTGGTGAAATTGGTGGAGATCTTGAAATTCAAGCGGCAGCGTACATCAAAGAAAACATTACTAAGCCAGTAGTTGCATTTATTGCAGGTCAAACTGCACCAGCAGGTAAGAGAATGGGGCATGCAGGTGCTATTATTTCTGGTTCTGCAGGTACGGCAAAAGAGAAAATGGATGCACTTGAAGCAGCAGGTGTTAAAGTTGTTGTATCACCAGCTGAGATAGGTAAGGCCGTAAAAGAAGTTCTTTCTTAATCCTATTCCTTTTCGTAAAATTTTAATACACTGTTAGTGGGCATTCTTGCCCACACCACATATTTTCTCTAAACTCTCCATTTTTATCACATTTGATTAAAAAATAAACATACTATACTTTTTTTATTTACCTTTTTTGACTATAATACTCGTATGTTAAATCGTCAGGAGTTATTTATGCAGAAATCGTTTGAAGTCTTTAATGTTAAGTGTAGTGGGTGTGCTTCTACACTTAAGAGTAGACTGGCCAAAGAGTTTGGGGAGATAGAAGTCAATTTAGAAGTTCTACCACGTAAAATTACTTTAGATATAGAAAATAAGGATGTAAATAAGTTAGCCAAAGCACTAAGAGAACTCGGTTATCCTTTAGCTGAAGAAGAGATGAGTTTTATGAATAGTACTTCAGCAAAAGCAAAAAGTTTTGTTTCATGTGCCATAGGTAAAATGAACAGTTAATCTGGAGAATTTTTATCTGATCTTTTTTTACTTTAAAAGATTACAACTATTCTTATATTAATCATAACTCTTAACAAATCCCTTTTTATATGCTATAATTTCACCAAGGTGCAATAGGTAGTTGCTGGTGACATTATGTCACGAGAGGAAAGTCCGGGCTGCAAGTGAGACAGGGCTCCATCTAACGGATGGCCAGAGTAATCTGAGGGCAAGTGCAACAGAAAGTAGGTAGCCACTTCGGTGGTGATAGTGAAAGGGTGGGGTAAGAGCCCAC
>NZ_JBFENQ010000090.1:0-7347 GCF_041551015.1 Sulfurovum sp.
GTATGTGTTGTTGCAAACCTGAAGCCGGCTAAACTCATGGGCCTTAAAAGTGAAGGTATGCTTCTTGCAGCCAAAGATGAAGACGGTCTGTGTATGATACGTCCAGAAAAGCCTAAAACGGCTGGAACACCTATAGGCTAAGTATGAAAATTGAAGATATCGTAAACCTCACTGAGGGAACACTCACCAACACACCAAAAGTTCAAGCTATAGAAGCTGCGACAGTTTATTACTCAAAAGTAGAGCATGGTGATCTTTTCTTCTCTTCAAATCAAGAAGAGATAGACCAAGCCATAGCCAATGGTGCGTATGCTATCGTTTATGCAGATGACAGTATCGTAAAAAATGATGATGAGATTGCCTGGATAAAAGTTTCAGACTTACAACTCGCAGCCTTTAAACTCATCCGTTATGTGATTATTAGAAAAGAAGCGAAATTCTATTTACTTTCAGAACATGAACAGACATTCCTTAAAATGATACTAGTGCATAAAACTAATATTACCTTTATTTCAAACGATTGGAAAAAGGCATTTGAACAGATACTCAATTCTGAATGTTCACTCTTTATAGGTACAGATAAAGAACTCCTTGAACTTATCAAACCTGACACGCCTAAACTAAAAAGAGAAGTAGAAGGATACCCTGTATCAGATACACTCTTTAGAACAACATTTAAAGTAGGCGGATTTGTCTATCAGGAAAAGGAATTGATTCCTTTTCATTTAGAGTATCTGCTTCGTGCTATAGACTTTTGTGAAACACATGAACTTCCTTATTCAGTGGACCGTCTTAAGTATACTAAACACTTTACACCAGTGTTCATAGATGGAAAGCTCAAAAGTACACAAGCAAGCAAAAGTGCTAAAGTAGCTATATTTACCGACAATCTCTCAGACATCACGAAAGCAAGAGAATACGTCATGAGAAGTAACATGTGGGTTAAAAGTGTTGTTATGACACCGCCTAAGACCAAAGTACCGGGTATCGACCATCCTTATTGGTTTAAAACTAAAGAAGAATTACAGGACCTGCTTAAAAATACCCACTTTAACTACGCATTTATCTACAATGCAGATAAAAGTATGTTAAATACGATTCAAGAAGAGTATTCTCTCTTCTAAAAAATTTTGCACTTACAGTTACTGTGAGTGTGAACTCTTTCTCAGCACCACCATATTTTTTCCATTATCAGCAATAAACTCAACACCATACTCTTTGCAAAGCACTCTAAAAGTCTTAGCCGTAAAAAAGACAATATGTGTCGGATCCTGATGATAGTACCATTTTTTAAAGGCTTCTGCATCATTGGGATGGAACTGTGTCTGCAGTGCCAAGTAGCCACCCTCTTCCAATCTATCTAATAAGCTTTCAAAGACTTCTCTAGGCTGATGCAGATGTTCAAAAACTTCTGTAGAGACAATCAGTTCATACTTTTTCTTCTCATCTAAAGTATCAGGATGATATATAGGATCATAGTAGTCACAATCTATGCCCTCTTTGATAAGAAGTGATGCAAGTAGAGAACTTCTACCACAACCAAAATCAAGTGCTGTTTTTGGCTTGTCCAGTAAAGGAAGTATAAAATCCAAGAAGCGCTGGAAGTAAGCTTGATAGCCTGTATCATTTTCATCATTTTCATGAAGATTATATCGTTCTTTTTGTACAGAGAAGTCTTGGTAACATTCTGGTGATTTAAAAATATATTCGCAATTGTTGCAATTGTAGTATGGAATGTTTGTTTTTTGATCTATAAATGATTCTGTAATTTTATTACAAATATGACACTTCATTTTCATCCTTGTTTATTCATAGTTATGTTACTATTTATTTATTAATGCAAGGACACAATTTAACGATGAAAAGAAGAGATTTTATAGCCAGTACAGCCATTGGAGCTACCGCTTTGGCACTAAGTGGATGCCATAGAGCTGAAGAAAAGAGAGAAGCTGGTTCTGTTAACATCAACCGAGGTAAAAAAGTCACACTCAAGCTTGCAACATCTTGGCCTGCACATTTTCCTATTATGGGGACAGGAGTAGATACTTTTGCCAAACGCTGTTTTGAACTCAGTGGCGGAACGCTTGAGATCAAAGTCTACGCTAAAAACATCCTTGTTCCTGCCCTTCAGGTCTTTGACTCGACTTCTGCAGCACAAATAGATGCTTTTCACTCTGGTGTCTACTACTGGAAAGGTAAGAACCCTGCATTCTCCATCTTTGGTGGAATGCCTCTAGGTCTTACCAGTGAAGAGATGATCACTTGGATGAAGTTTGGTGGCGGATATGAGCTTTGGCGTGAGATGTACGGTAAGTTTAATCTCTATCCACTCATAGGGGGTACAACAGGACCACAGATGGGTGGCTGGTTTAAAAAAGAGATCAACTCGCTTGCAGATCTTAAGGGTCTTAAAATGCGCATCCCTGGTCTGGGTGGAGAAGTGATGAAGAAACTGGGAGTGAACCCTGTACTCTTACCTGCCGGAGAGATCTATACATCACTTGAACGTGGTACCATAGATGCCACAGAATGGGTAGGACCTGCACTTGACAGTATGATGGGCTTTTCAAAAGCAGCTCCATACTACTACACAGGTTGGCATGAGCCTGGTTCTATACTGGAAATCACTTTCAACAAGGCTAGATGGGAAAAGCTAAGCGCTGAACATCAAGCCATTATCACTGCAGCAAGTGAAGAGATGACAGGGAACATGCTTCAGGAGTTCAGATACAAAAATGCCAAAGCACTGCAAGAGCTCCCAAAAGATGTACAGATAAGAACATTCCCAAAAGATATGATGGATGCAGCCAAAATTGCACTAGGTGAAGTGTTAGAAGCGGAAAGTGCCAAAAGCGAAGATTTTAAACGTGTATTAAAAAGCTACGAGGATTTTGTGAAGATCAATAAGCCTTGGGACGACATCAGTACCAAGAACTTTTTAGATATCAGAGGGTAATCCCTCAACTTACCCTACTCCCAAAAAGGAAGTAGGAACTCTATTTGCTCATCACTTAGGATAGCGGTTGTATTGGCTATACATTTGAGATGTATCTTTGTCACTTCAGCTTTCAATTTTGCTATTTCATCTACTTGTGATGCTACTGTACTTGGTGCTTCACGGTCTATCATCGCATCGATCACTTCTGATTCCAACGTGTCTATCTGTATTTTGAGTTTTCCAACACCTTTTTTTGTCTCTTTACGTACTACAAGCAGTTTCTCTTTTTGTTCATCAGTCAATCCCAGTCCTGCTTTGTCCCAGTTCTTCACAAGTAAACCTGTAAAGTGAGGTAAGTTCTCTTGATTTATGAGAAACGGTGAGTCTTGTAATGCATTTATCTTATCATTTTTCTGTACTTCTTTGATCATTGCAACAAACTCAGGTGTTGGGAAGTTCGCCATCATATGATCTGCTATAATCGCTAGATCTTTTTCTGAGACTTTACCTTTAAGTGACGGCATTACACCGAACCCTTGTACTTTGTTGGATTCACAAACAGTTTTAGATGCTTTTGGATATTGTACATAATCCAAGATAAAATCTTTTATCTCTTTTTTGTCCTGCATGACTAGATTGATATGAAACATTATTGCATCCATAGCAGGTGCTTTCATCGTTGGTATCATATCTGGTGTTGGTGTAGTTAACATATGACAGCTTGCACAGTTATTTTTTGTAAGATCAGCACCTGTCGATGCAAACATCAATGAACTAGTCAATGATAATAGTAGTAAAGTCTTTTTCATACTTAATAGTCTTCCTTTGGTAAATTTTAAACTAGTATAATATAGAAGTGTTAATCATACATGAATTAATTATCAATACTTCTTATTTGTATATTCCAGTAGATCTTTTTCACTCAACTCAGCCATAAGACCTGTCAAATTTCTAAGAGAAAAAAGTTGTAACTTCTCACCTTTTTCCTTTTTCAGTTCAGACGAGAATTTGTTTTTAGAAAAGATGACGAAAGTATCTACATCAAGTTCAGCCTGTGCACATTTTTCTTTGAGCTTTGTGAGTTCACTTTTATTGGCTTTTGACTTACCATACTTTGTTACACCTGCTATCATCTCACCTGACTTTCTCTTGATCAAGATATCTATCTCAACATTCTTGTCCCAATACCCACCTATACCAACTATAGGATCACCTTCAAAAGCATCTTTAAAACTCTTTTTGAGCATTTCTAAAACCAACTGGTCGTAGATAAGTTCAGAAAATCCCGATTTTATTTGGGACCAGTGTTCTTTCATCTCGCTATAGTCACCCTCTTTTATACCCTTGTAGTAAGGAGAAATAGAAGAAAACCAAAAACGCATAAAAGGCTGGGTAAACAACAGTTTGTCAGAACTTCCATCTTCTTCCTTCACAGGTTTTTCTACAGATCTGTCAAAAATCAAAAGATCACTTTTAATCAGCCAATCTATAGCTTCCTCTCCTTCTTCTCTTTTGACATTCGCTTTTTTAAATGCAGAATGTTCTCGTCTGTCACCAGAAGCGATGGCAGAAAGCAGTGCATGATAAATCGGCTTGCTCTTTGTCGTATGTGCAATGTCTCCATGTATATATCTGTAATTCTTAAGTACTTTTTCTTCTATCAATTCGTCGATAGATTTGGAAAAGTCAACATTCCATCCCATACCGCCAAACACGGCAAAGTATTCTACAGCCTGTTCAAAGTCAGTGGCAGAGTTTTGAAAGCAGAAAGAGCGAAATTGTTCCAATAGAGTAGGATGATTTGTAGGTTTGTTAGACATATGATAGGACCTTGTATTTATATTTTCAGATTATACCTTAGATGGCGTTATAAAGCCAATCAGATTCTCCCCCCTGCCTTTTTGGTTTCATATACAAAAGTGTCATAATTTAATGTACAATGCTAAAGATGAGAAAAGAAAAAGGATTTAAAGTATGATTATTGATAGATTGGAAAACTGGAAGCATTACCACTTTGGATCTGCATGGACAAAAGCATTTGAGTTTTTACATACCTTATCTGCCGATGCAGAGGAAAAGAAATACACCATAGAAGGTGACGACATCTTTGCTATTGTGATGAGTTATGATACCTGCACTCCTGAAACATCACTATTTGAATCACACAAAAGATATGTAGATATACAAACGGTTCTCATAGGCGCTGAAAGATTTGAATGTTCTTTTACAGACAACCTGTCAATCCATACACCCTATGATGATGCAACAGACGTCCAATGGTACAAACGAATGGCTCCCGGGCAAACACGCGTTGATGTATGTCCTGAAACATTTGTAATGCTGTACCCTCATGATGCACATATGGCTGCCTTGATGACATCTGAAAAATCTGAACATGTCAAAAAAGTAGTAGTCAAAATAAAAACTGAACTCTTACTCGATACTTAGCCAAACATACTTCTTGTAGTCAATAACGTTGCAAGTCCTATCATCATAAAGATGCTAAAAAACTTCATGTAAAACCTGTTGTTGATCATGGTAGAAATGATGGTGCCTGCCAGTACAGCAACAGCTAAAAAACCATAAAGAACAAACATCAAAAAAACTACATTTTGTGGAACTTCCATTGGCTTTTCATCAGGCAAGACAAAAGTCTGCAACCCTATGGTTACAATCCAAATATAAAGTAATACCGCGAAGAAAGCTGTCCAAAATAAAAACTGTATTTTACCGCTTCTTATTAACATAGTTTTCCTTTTAGTACTTTTTGTTGGTGTATACCAATAAGTCATCTTCACTCAAATTATCTAGTAATGAAGCTAGATGAGCATGAGATAAAAGTGTTATATCTGTATCTTTCATCTGCTCAAACTCAGTAGAAAATCCATTTTTAGAGAAGAGTACATAATCAGCTATGTTTAGTTCTGCCTTTTGGCATTTCTCTTTCAGTGAGTTAAGCATGTTTATTTTTGCTGCCTCTTTAGAGTATTTACACTCACCTGCTAACATCTTTCCAGATTTTCTTTTGGCAAGTATCTCTATTTGTACATGTTTGTCGTAGTATGACCCTATGGAGACTATGGGGTCATCTGCAAACTTTTTGGCAACTGTTTGCTTTACGAGGTCCAACACTAACTGGTTACTCAGTAAAATAGAAAAATTGTCTCTAAGTATGTGCCACTTTTGTGTAAATTCACTAAAATCACCTTCTGAAATACTCTTGTAATGAGGAGAGATCACAGCAAACCAAAAACGCATAAAAGGCAATTCAAATAACAATCTATCTGATTTCCCATCACTATCTTTTAAAGGTTTTTCTACTGAAAGATCAAATTTTAACAAACTTTTCTTTTCTAGGTAATCCATAGCTTCTTCGCCTTTGTCTCTACCTATCTTAGCTTTTTTAAATGCATCATGCTCATGGTTCACACCTAATGCAACGATAGACAACAACATATGATACACAGGATTGTTATGTGTATATCTTGTCATGCTTTTATGAATGGGTTCATAGTTACGCAGTACTTTTTCTTCTATAAGTGCCTCTACACTCTTAGAAGTATCTACATCCCACCCCGTACCGCCAAACACTGCAAAATACTCTAAAGCCTTATCAAATTCTCTGATATTGTTCTGATAAGCAAAAGAGCGAAAATGTTGTAGAAGTGTTGGACGTTTTGACATAGGTTAACCTTATTTTAGATATGTGATTATAGCTTAAAGTTAGTCTCCGTCCCCATTCATATATCTATATTATGATTTAGAACATCCTAATGCTGTAGGAAATACCAATGTAATAAACTATTATATAAATTTAATTTATTACATTTATTTATATTATTTCATTAAGTATATATATGTATAATAACTATACATCAAAAGGAGTAATACAATGTTAAAAAAAATGATCTTAATAACAACAGTAACCATAGGTTTGACAAGTAGTGCCATATCAACAGAATTTATGGATAAAGCTTGGGCAAAAAACATGTGTGATGCATGGAATAAGAGTGATACACTTACAACAGGTCTTGCAAAGTGGTCTACAAATAATAAAGACCGAGGATATAAACTGATTCAAATCTACCGAACACAATGCAACGAAGAAAGTAAAGTACAGCTCAATATTATCAATAAAGATGGAAAATCTGTTTGTACCTATGGTGGAAAACCGGATGGAAAGCAAGCAGACTATAGTGTTGATTATATAATGAATGCTACGGATGATGACTGGACATGTATGGGAAAAGGATCTTTTGGATGCGGTGCTATGGGTGCGATGATGTCAGGAAAATTGAAATTTACAGGCCCGAAAGTGGAAGCAATGTCAGTCATGGGTCCTTTTGGCGCATTTCTTGAACTTACCGGAGCTGTAGCAGGTGACAAGAGTCAAACCTGTCCTAAATAAA
>NZ_JBFENQ010000091.1:0-7254 GCF_041551015.1 Sulfurovum sp.
ATACTCATTTAAGTATAGGGTAAATTTCGATAAAATAATAGACAAATGTAAAACAGAAAATGTATATAAAGGATATAGATGATTTTTATCGATGAGATCGTAGCAACAGAGGTTATGGATAGTAGAGGAAACCCTACCGTAAGAGCAACTGTAAGCTTAAGTGACGGTACAGTTGAAAGTGCCATTGTTCCTAGTGGGGCGAGTACAGGTAAACGTGAAGCATTAGAACTTCGTGATGGCGGAGACAGATACATGGGTAAAGGTGTGCTTCAGGCATGTGAAAATGTAAATGGACCTATCTGTGATGCTCTTGTGGGACTTAGCCCTTTTAATCAGGCGGAAGTTGATCTTATAATGAAAGAGGTAGATGGTACTGAGAATTATGGAAACCTAGGTGCAAATGCAGTACTTGGTGTTTCTATGGCGGTAGCACGGGCTGCTGCAAAAAGTATGGGTATGCCTCTTTACCGTTATCTTGGCGGGGCTAATGCAGTTGTGATGCCTGTACCGATGCTTAACATCATTAATGGCGGGGAACATGCGAATAACTCTGTAGACTTTCAAGAGTACATGGTAATGCCAATAGGTTTTGATAGATTTTCAGAAGGTCTGAGAGCATGTGCTGAAGTGTATCATAACCTTAAAAAGATCATTGATGATATGGGTGAAAGTACTGCGGTTGGAGATGAGGGTGGTTTTGCACCAAATCTTAAAAGCAATGAAGAACCTATCCAGGTTATCATGCAGGCGATCGAAAAAGCAGGTTATAAACCTGGTGAGCAGATCGCTATTGCACTTGATGTTGCTGCAAGTGAGCTTATCAATGATGCGGGCCTTTATGTATTGAAATCAGAAAATAGAGAGATCACAAGTTCTGAACTTACGGCATATTATGCTGATATGTGTGCAAAATATCCTATTGTTTCTATCGAAGATGGTTTGAGTGAAGATGATTGGGCAGGATGGAAAGAGTTGACGGAAGTACTTGGGGATAAAGTACAACTTGTAGGTGATGACCTTTTTGTTACCAATGTGTCTATCTTGGCAGAGGGGATTGAAAAAGATATTGCAAACTCTATCTTGATCAAACCAAATCAGATAGGAACTGTTTCGGAAACGATGCAAACTGTACGTCTTGCACAAAGAAGCGGGTATACTTGTGTGATGTCTCACCGCTCAGGAGAGAGTGAAGATACTTTCATCGCAGACTTTGCCGTGGCATTGAATACCGGTGAGATCAAAACGGGTTCGACAGCAAGAAGTGATAGAATCGCTAAATATAACAGACTACTTGAGATCGAAGCGGAGCTTGGGCAGTTTGAGTATTTGGGTGCATCAATTTTTACAAAGTAAATGAAGGTATAATATATGGCAGATGCGAGAGAAGAAGGTAGTATAGCCGGTCTGTCACTAAAAACGTTTTTGGTGACGGCACTAGGCATCCTTCTCTTTGGCATCTATGTCGGCGTTTTGGTCTATGGGGAGAACTCACTAACTGTTTTGAATCAGTTAAAAGAGAAGAAACAAGGCTTGTCTCTTGAAGAGAAAATATTAAAAGTAGAAAATCAAAGACTTCAAAAAGAGTATTTTGAATTAAAACAGTTAGAACCTAAGGAGTAAAGTATGAAAAAGTATCTATGGGCAGTAATGGCGGTATTATTTATGAGTGCAAATGCATCAGGTT
Organism: Sulfurovum sp.; assembly: GCF_041551015.1. GTDB lineage: Bacteria > Campylobacterota > Campylobacteria > Campylobacterales > Sulfurovaceae > Sulfurovum. The sequence continues at coordinate 1,685 of NZ_JBFENQ010000091.1, forward strand.
TTAGAGATATTGATAAATCAACTCATTCATTTCTTTCAGACCTGAGAGAAGCGGCAGGATCTGATGATGATTTATTAGATGATGAGGAAGAAGCCAAAGAGGATGCAATTGATGCTCCTGAAGCTGCAGAGGAAGAAGAGTCTTCTGATGTTCTTGAACCTACTGCGACAGAAGAAAAAGAATCTGAAGATGATAGAGCAGAGGCTATCCGTAAAAAAGCCATGGAAGATGCTAAGAAAAAAGAAGAGGCCCAAAAATTAGAAGCAGCAAAAAAAGCTGAAGAGGCACGTATTCAAGAAGAAGCAATGTTAAAGCAAATCACTGCCAAAGAAGAAGAGTTAAAAAAAGCAAAAGCACAAGTAGAACAAGAGAAACGTGAAGTAGAAGCATACGAGAAACAAAGAGCTGAAAAGCTTGCTAAAGAAGCAGAAGAAAAAGCAGAATTAGAAAGAATAGCATCGGAAGCTAGAGCAGCAGAAGCAGCATTAGCCGAAAAAGAAGCTGCTGCAAAAAAAACTGCAAGTGCAACTAATGTTGTAGATATTGATGTTGCTGCAGAAGAAAAAGCAGCAAAAGATGCAGCAGATATGGCATACTGGGAAGCAGTACAAGAGATGAGAAGGGCAGAGTAACCTTTCCTTCTCTTTTAATTCTGTGGCTTTTCTTTTGTACGGTGTTTGTTCGCTTGTAACATTTTAATAATAGTCATAGAGATCAAAATTTCAAAAATACTGGCTAAGATAAGTTGATAGTACGTCAAAAGGTCTAATAGCTTTGTGTCATACCCAATTGTTGCAACGGCAACAAGTAAGGTTAATGGCATAGAGAGTGAAAGTGCTATAAGTAAAGCATCCTTTGATCCACCACTAATCCCCCTTAATACAATCGCAGCAAATAATCTGGAAACAATCATTAATACTGTAATAAGCAGTGCTCCGGAAACAACACCTTCTAGAGGAAGTGCCTTCAGATCAAATGATGCTCCGACATGAATAAAGAAGAGGGGAACCAAAAAACCAAACCCAAGACTGGACATTTTTTCTTCAAGTTCTTTTTCATGATGAAAGAATGCAGAGATAGCTATCCCTGCGATAAATGCACCCAATGCAACTTCTAACTCTAATGACAACATCACAGCGATCAAGATAAAGAAGAGGGCCATAGAGAGACGTATATCTTGTGCAGAAGTGTCCAGTTTTGGGACCAAAGTACTTTTTAGTTCTGGATACCACCAAAAAAGTAGATTGAACATTTTGTAGAGTATGTATATCACGAAGATAAACAGGAGCAGGTAGCTAATTTTCAAAATAAGTTCTATAGGTGATCCCGTAGTAATGGAAGCATCAAAGACAGTAAGTGCTGCAATACTTAAGATCTCCCCCAATACACCTGCGATAAAGGCTAAGCGTATCCATGATTCTTCTTTTCCGTATACTTTAGATAAAGAGGCCAGTAATCCTATGGATATAAGTGGCATAGAGATAATGACAATGGCATGAAGATCAAAGATAAAACCAAATATGATAGAAAAGACAACCATGAAGAATAGGAATAGCATCGATCTTTGTATCACTATTTTAGGGCTTTTTGTAATCTGTTTTAAGTCTACTTCCATCCCTGCTAAAAACATGAGATAGAGGAAACCGACCTCTGCAATAAGTGTAAAGTATTGGCTATGTCCAACTAATCCAAGATAGGCAACAATAGATCCTAAGATGATCTCTACCGGGGGGATAGGCAAACGTAAAAATTTAGCAACAAAGGGGCTACCCCATATCAATAGTGACAGTGTGAGTATCAGGATGATATTAGTGTGTATCACAGCTTGTCGCTACCTCATAACCTAATGTGTTGAGCATTTCTTTGTCTTTACTTGCTTCGATACCTTGTGTGGTTAAATAGTTCCCTATCACCATGGCATTTGCTCCAGATTCAAACATAAGATTTTCTTTTCCGTTAAACAAAAGTTCACGTCCTCCTGCCACCATAAGAAGCCTATTTTCTCCTAACAGGCTACGCGCCTTTTTGATGATAGCTACAGCTTCATCCAGTTCTATGTTTCTGGTTTTTATAGGCAGTGCAGGGTTAGGGTGATAAAAGTTTAGAGGTGTTGACTCTGGGGATAGAGATGCGATAGCATCAAGAAGTGAGTCTCTATCTTCTTTCGTTTCTCCCATACCAAAGATACCGCCTGAACAAAGTGCCAAGCCTACTGATTTTACATTTTCGCAGGTCTCATAGCGTTCACTCCATGCATGTGTTTGACAGATCTCTGCATAATAACGTTCAGAAGTTTCAAGGTTGTGATTATAACTGTCGATACCATGCTGTTGCAGATAGAGGAGTTGTTCTTTAGTGGCGGTACCATTGCATGCGATAAGGTTAAGGTCTTTTACTTCAGCCTTCACTGCCTGTGCAGCACGTGCAACAAAATCAACTTTTTTGTCATCAAGCCCTTTCCCTGCAGTGACCAAACAATATCCTAAGGCTCCATTGGCTTTTGCCGCTTTAGCCTCTGAGACTATTTGTTCAATATTTTTGTAGTTATATCGCTGAATATCTGCATGATATCTTACACTCTGTGTACAGAATTTACAGTCTTCCTGGCAGGTACCGCTAAGGATGTTATTGATAGCGCATAAAAATATTTGTTTACTATTAGACATTATTTTGCCTCTTCTTTATGTTTACATTTAAAGCATTCATAGACATCACCACTTTTGAGGGTTTTTTTACCCATGGTGTAATCACACTCAGGACACTTTTTATCTACTGGTTCAAAATTGGCGATAAACTTACATTTTGGGTAGTTCACACAACCAAAGAATTTACCTCTTTTACCTTCTCTTTCTTGGAGCTTTCCACCACATTCCGGACAAGGAACTGTCAGCTCTTTAGCCGGTTCAAGAGACTTTGCATTTTTACATTTTGGATAAGCAGAACAGGCAAGAAATTTTCCTCTTTTAGAGTCTTTTATGACCATCGTCGAACCACATTTTTCACATTTTTCGTCTGTCTCTTCCGGCCCTTCTACTTCTGTACCATCCGTATTTTTAGTGTATTTACATTTAGGAAAGTTACTACATGCAATAAATTCACCATAGCGCCCTTTGCGCAAAAGAAGTTCAGAGTCACACTTGGGACAATTCTCTCCTGTTGGGATAGCCACTTTAAGACTTTTGATCTTTTTCTTTCCCTCTTCTACCTTTTGTAAAAAAGGTGTGTAAAATGCTTTAAGTATGGGTTGCCAGTGAGCCGTTCCTTCTGCTATCTCATCGAGAGTTTCTTCCATGTTTGAAGTAAATCCGCTGTCTACTATCTCAGGAAAGTGCTCTTCAAGCATTTCTGTGACAGTAAAGGCTATCTCTGTAGGAATGATACGTTTTTTCTCTAACTCAATGTACTTACGTGTTTGAAGTGTCGTGACAGTTGGTGCATAGGTACTTGGACGACCGATGCCCAGTGACTCCAGCTTTTTGATCAGACTGGCTTCATTGTATCGTGCCGGCGGCTCTGTAAAGTGTTGCTCTTGTTTGATCTCATCCATACTTACAGCTTGACCTTTTTCCAGCTCTGGTAAAAGTTTGTCTTTATCTCCGTGCCCCGTGACTTTGTAAAAACCATCAAAAAGAAGTTTTCTACCGCTTGCTTTGAATGTACATTTGTCTCCTTTAAAGAGGAGTGTTTGTGATTCCATTTCTGCTTCTGTCATCTGACAGGCTAAGAAACGGTTGTAGATGAGTCTGTAGAGTTTTAGTTCATCTACAGAGAGATAGTCCGCAGCAGTCTTTCCGTCAAATTCGACCATAGTCGGACGTATAGCCTCATGCGCTTCTTGTGCTCCTTTGGATTTTGTTGCATAGTTTTTCGCTTTGGCCGGCAGGTATTTGTCTCCATAGGTATTTTTAATGTAGTCCCTTGCTGACGCTACGGCCTCTTTTGCCAGGTTCAGTGAGTCGGTTCTCATATAGGTAATGACACCCATGGTTCCTTGGTCTGTTTTGACACCTTCATAGAGCTTTTGCGCCACCATCATAGTTTTCTTAGGAGAGAATCCCAGTTGAGTAGAGGCTGCTTGTTGAAGGGTTGATGTCATAAATGGTGGAGGTGTTTTAGTCTTTCTTTTGGTCTTTTCAAGTGAAGCTACGACAAATGACTCATTTTTAGCAGAAGTGACGATCTCTGTTGCATCTGCTTCAGTTTTAACAGTCAGTTTATCTATTTTAAGACCGTTATAATCATAGATAGAGGCATCGATGTCTTTTTCAAAAAGTGCATCTATAGTCCAAAACTCTTCAGGAATGAACGCTTTGATTTCACGTTCTCTGTCTACAACCAGTTTCAAGGTCGAACTTTGTACTCTACCTGCACTAAGCCCCTTTTGGATCTTACTCGCAAGCAGAGGAGAAAGTTTGTACCCTACGATACGGTCAAGCAGTCTTCTTGTCTGCTGTGCATCCACAGAGTCCATATTCACTTTACGCGGTGTTTCAAGTGCATGTTGTATAGCATTTTTAGTGATCTCATGAAAGACGATACGTGGAAGCTCTGTAGGCTCCTTGCCGATCGCTTTAGCGATGTGATACCCGATGGCCTCACCTTCACGATCCTCATCGGTTGCGATAAAGACGGTTTCGGCTTCTTTGGCAAGTTTCTTTAACTCTTTGACTGTAGGATTTGCATCTCTGGGGATGGAGTACTTAGGTACAAGATCACCCGTTTCATCATCTATAGTAATACCAAATGTACTTTTGGGTAGGTCACGGATATGCCCTTTTGAGGCAATGACTTTATAGTCTTTACTTAAGAAGCTGGTAATGGTACGCGCTTTAGCAGGCGATTCTACTATGATTAGGTTTTTCATATTTACTTACTTTATAGAGATGAATTTTTGGCATTGTAACACAAAAGAGAGTAAAAGCAAGAGAAGAGTATTTATTTTATATAAGTATAATTGAGAAAATAAGCAATAAATAAGGACTTCCATAGGTGTGTGCAATATTTGGAATTATCGGAACTTACGAGGGAGAAAAAGCTAAAAAGGCTTTTCAAACATTGGCTCATCGGGGGATAGATGCAAATTATACTTCTGTAAATGACCACAGTTTTCTTGGAGTACATCGGCTTGCTGTTACCCATGTAACGAAAACACCCACGCAAATCTACAACCACAACATGATACAGATACTTTTTAATGGCGAAATTTATAATTATGAAGTCTTGGCCGAGGAACTCCATCTTCAAGAACAAAGTGAACTAGATGTTCTATATGCTGCATATGTGAAGTGGGGAGATGATTTTGTCACACATCTACGTGGGATGTTCGCTATTGCTATCATAGAAGAATCGCAAGTAAAGTTATTTCGTGACCCTTTTGGAAAGAAACCGATTTTTTATACTTTTGATGCACAAAGATTTATCTTTGCCAGTGAGATGAAAGCCATACATTCCCTTGTGCCACTTACTTTTGATAGACAAATGATTACCCAATATTTCTCTTTCCAAACGCCTCTTTCTCCTCAGACATTTGATAGACACATTCATCAAGTAGATGCAGGAGAAATGTTAAC
>NZ_JBFENQ010000092.1:0-7240 GCF_041551015.1 Sulfurovum sp.
AATATGATAGTATTACATATTAATAAAAAGATTCGTAATTTTTATGATATAATAAACAAAAAAGGACTCATGTATGTATTTTACGCCATTACTACCAAATAATCTTGATAGCCGTATGGATGAAGAACTTTTGAAGATGTCTGAAACACTATGTCTGAAAAGTGCAGCCCTTGGAGCAGGATATCCTATACAGGTACGTAATGGAATAAAAAACATGCTAAGAGTAATAAACAGTTACTACTCCAACATGATTGAATCCGAAGGTACTCATCCTTTTGAAATTGAAAAAGCGTCACGTAAGATCTTCTCGGAAGATCTAAAACATCAACGACTGCAAAAACTGTCTTTGGTTCATATTGAGGTGCAAAAGTGGATAGAAGATAGATTAAAAGAGAGTGATGACTCTATTATATTTACACGACAATTTATTCAGGATGTACATAGGAAGTTTTACTCTCATGAAGACATGGAGTCTTTTTTGCATATTCCGACTGTACCTGAGAGTACCGACCCAAGCACAACCATAAAGATGATTCCTGGAGAATTTCGTGACAGGTTAGTATACGTGGGGGGACATGAGGCTCCTGATCACACTCTTATCTCTTCTCTCTTTAATATATATGAGTCAGGATATAAGATATATCCACGGTTTATGCAGTCAACAAAAGTGATCTACGCTATCGCTTCTCACCATAGACTATCTTGGATTCACCCGTTTTTAGATGGCAACGGAAGAACTTCAAGACTGGTACTGGATGGTATATTTGCAGGTATAGGGCTTGAAGGCTACGGGATGTGGAATATCTCTCGGGGATTAGCACGATCATCCAGTGAATACAAAAAGCACTTAAGCATTGCAGACTGGCCAAGACAGGGAGACAGAGATGGAAGAGGCCCTCTTTCACTAGAAGGGTTGAAAATCTATATTAGGTTTATGCTGCAAACAGCCATAGATCAAGTAGAGTATATGGAGAGTGTGTTGCAGTTGCAGACCCTTGGCGACAGAATAGAAAAGTATGTAGAGTTTTCTCGAGCTGGGATGTATAATACTGAACCGCTTCCAAAACACAGCGACCTTCTTTTAAAAGCACTTTTGATCAAAGGGGAAGTTGCAAGAGGAGATGTAAAGAGTATCATTAATGCCTCTATCAGTACCGCAACAAAGCTAATCAAAGAGCTTGTTGATCGAGATTTTCTAGAATCGGATACGCCAAAAGGTGCAATTCGCATTAAGTTTAATGCGCACTTTGCCTCTGTGATATTTCCAGGCCTCATATCTGGAAGCTAACTGCAATTAGTGGCGTGACTATAGATTATCACCACCAATAACAGCCTTGACCTTATCGCACTGAAATGCCTTGTTTCCATTGCAGACTTTGGAATAAATCTCTAATGATTTTTTATGATCCTTGACGGGTAAATAAACCTCATAAAGTTATATATTTTATAAGGTTTTGCAAACAAGGCATTTTGGATATACTCTTAATACTGAAATATCGTAATAATAGGACACTTTGCTCCTTGAATAAATAGTTAGGGACTAGAGTAAATATGAATAATACTGATAAAGACAAAAACTTATGGCTTGTTTTCTGTATTCTTACAATACTTGTTATTATTGGCACAGCTGCATTTTTAGCATCTTCAAAAACAACAAAACTTGAGCTTTCATTAATTGAAGGGGAAAAGATCGATGTTAAACTATTTAGAATTCTACCGCATAACATCTCATTAAAATTTATATTTAATATTAATGGTAGAGATTCAAGACCCGAATTAGGTGAGTATAAAACTGTAGGAAATTGGAGAGAAACCGGAATATTAAAGTTCGAAAATCCAGGTGAACCTATAAAATTACTGTTAAGCAACACCAATCAAGATGTGATATATGAAACAATGCCTATAAGTGGGACTGGCGCTACAACCGTTAGTAGAAATTTGATAATTTACAAGGAAGATAATAATCCATCTAAATTTTCCTGGCCACCATCTGCTGATGTGCAGTACTCATTAGACTCAGGTATTAACGAATTTCAAATAACAGTTTTAGAGGTAGGAAAGCAACTTGTGGGAGAAAAGGTTTCATTGTGGATTAAACCGCCTCTTGGTTTTAAATCATATGTAAGCAGTTATTCATTTTTGTGGTATTTCTTTTTGTGGCCTCTGTATACTTTTATTTTATTAGTTTTGTTTATTTTATTATTTATAAGAAAACGGCGAAGACGGATTGCCAAGTAATGATTTTAACCCTAACAAAATATTATATCCCAATCAAATTTGGTTAATGCAATTATGAAAACCTTATAATCTAACATAGAATATACTTGCCAAGAAAACCTCATAAAGTTATATATTTTATAAGGTTTTATTTAAATATAATATATTTTAATAAAACCTTAAGCGTAGTAAAAATATAATCAAAATGTTTACATTGTAAAAATGCTACACTTATCGTGAGATAGGGCCAGAAAGCCACGGGTCTTTGTTATTAATCTAAATATCACACAAAAGATCGCCAGGCTACACAATCACAGACAATATTATTACATAAAGGAGAATGCCATGAAAATGACAAAATTAAACTTGGCTTCATTATTTCTTGCAAGTATAGTCTCAATGACAATGAGTGGATGTGACAGTAAAACATCTCCAAGCTCTTCAGTAATGCCAGATAATGTGGTGTTAACAGCTAATACAAATGAGAGCACATTATCTGTATTTGATATGGAGGCCAATGGAACATTGACAAAAGTAGATGATGTTTCGGTAGGTTATAAACTATCAGATCTTATTATCCATCCTAATGGTAAGTTTCTAATAGTTATGAATTCTGCTTCTGCAGAAGGTAGTTGGGATAATAATGGTTCCGTAGGAGTCTATTCAATAGGAGAAAGTGGACTTACACTTGTGTCAGAAGCTAATATGACAATGGCATTGAATGGAGCTATCACACCAAATGGTAAATATATTTATATAGCAAATCAAGATAATTATGAAGTCTCTGCATTTAGTATCGATGGTGATACAGGTGTATTAACTGAACTTACTACATCGCCTACAGATGAATATGAAGCACATTCAATTGTAATGCATCCTTCAGGAGAGTTCTTCTTTGTGGGATCAGAAGAAGGACAGATATATTCGCATATGATATATGATGAAAATGGTTCTTTTTCTGCAGATACGAGTAGTATTGATTATAATGGACAAGCAGCATTCAATTGGCTTGCAGTAACACCAAATGGTGAATACCTGTATTCGGGTAATGCTTGGGGTACTGAAATTTATGGATTTACAATCAATCAAACAGATGGTAATTTAACTTTATTGGATGGATTCCCAATTGATAATCCATCTAATGGCTTAAAAAGTACTGCGCTAACTCCTTCAGGAGAGTATATCTATTTTACAGCATTTGACGATGATGATGTTACTGGATATTCTATTGATGATAATGGTATTTTAGTTTTGGTTGATTCAACAGCTACAGGAAATAGACCAAAATCTATTGACATAAGTTCTGATGGGAAGTTTGCATATGTAGCAAATTATGGTGATGATAATGTGTCAGCATATAGCATTGAAACAAATGGTTCTTTGACAACAATTGATACATATGCAGTAGGCGATGGACCTAAAAGAGTTATTACAGGATATGTTCCTTAATACTATGTGTTATCTGGTTTTTGAAAAACCTTAATAAATCAAAGTCTAGAGGGACACTTTTGTGTTTCTCTAGTATATCTTTCTAAAACTTTATCTTTCAACTACAAATAATTTAATTTTAGGCAAGTTACTTAGTCTTGTTATGAAACAATTAAAGAACAAGTCTAGTAAGTTCATTATTTTCTAAAAGTCAAAACCTTATAATCTAACATATTTTATAACGTTTATCGCTGTAGCGACGTTTTCAGCCCATAAATATGTACCCTCCCATAGAAAACCTTATAAAATGTTCTATATAGGATGTTTTATAATGAAAACTCTCATTATTTCTTTTTCTCTTTTAGAAGTTGAGACATTTCAAAATCATGATTACTCTTAAGTTCTATGTCCGTAAGGGTAAGTGCGAAAAAAGAAAGTCCTCTTCGTGCAACTATTTCCGTGTTTGGTTCTGGTTGCCATTTTTTTTCTTTGAAGGTAACATATTCATGATAGTTGGGTCCTGTACCTACCTGAATTTCACCATATTTTCTGTCTAAAAATGCAATAACTTCATCGGTAAATTTTTGCATATCTTCCTCTTTGACACCATAACCCCAAAGTACTTCTACTCGGTAAAGCACTTTATTGTTCAATGTAAAATGAAGCGTGATTTTAGCATCTGCTCCAAGAATATTTTCTGTAAAATAAAGATCCCTACAAGTACTGCTACATGTGTCATGTTTAAAGTTATTTTGTTCAAGATGGTTTGTTTCCAGTACATGCTCAAGCATCATTCCTGAATGCCACCCGTTAAAAGAAAAAGCGGACAAAGAAGATGAAAACAGAACAAATAGTAGAGAGGATATAAAGAATTTCACACAAACCCCTTTTAAAATTTTATTTTATAATAATTATTATATTATTATATCATTAAAATGTATTATGCCCTACTACTGTGGAAAGAATGTGAAGATATAGGTATTTTCGTTTACCTACATCTACATTCATCATAACGACTGTTTTCCTCCTCACTAATTTACACTGTTAACTTAGATATTAAGCAAAAGTATCAGAAAACAGATTCCCTGACCATGCAAACATTTTACTATAATTGCTAGTGGTTGGTTCACCTGCTGCTATATTGGCAATAACCATTTTTTGCTCATTAGTGTCATATTTAAATACAGCTGTTAGCCATGAGGCTTCAGTTGTAGAAGTTGGACTGTAACAAGCTGAGTTTGTCTTTGGAGAAGCGTATAATGCAACACCATTCAGTGTTCTCAAAATAGCATCTGCACACACTTTTGCTTCAGAATTGCCCATATGTCCTGCTTTTGGTTGTCCTGTTCCTTGTGAATCACCGATAATATAAATACCATTGGCCATAACAGATTCATAACTCAATGGATTAATAGGTGCCCAGTTTCCAGAGTTAACCCCTGCTTTAAAAATGACAGGAGCTGCTTTTTGCTTTGGTATAACATTTAAAACCGTTGAACTTAACGTTTTTGAAACACCATTTTCTGTGTATGTTAAAGTTTTGGTATTGTCATCAACAGCTTCAACTGTTGCACTTGGTTTGTACTCTACCCCATACTCTGCAAATTTTGCACCAAAAGTATCTGCTTCTACTGTAATATTTGCATTGGCATCCAACACATTTACTTTACAGTTATTAAACCCTTTAACATTTTTGAGATAGTCAGCAACCACACAAGCTCTCTCATAAGGACCAGGAGGACAACGGTAAGGTGCAGCGGGAATAGTCATGGTAAAGATATCACCATCAACCATTGCATCAATCTGTTCTTTTAGCAAATCCGTCTGTTCTCCCGCTTTCCAGGCATGCGGTACTTTAGTGATATCGTAATCATTCACTTTGATAAAGTCAATACCTGATGCCAAGACCAATTTATCATACTTTATACTGTTTCCATTTTCCAAAGTAAGGCTTTGATTGATTTTATCGACATTGTTTACCGTACTGTGAATCATATTTATACTATATTTACTGCTCAGATCACCATAAGTAAATGATAAGTCAGAGGTTGTTTTCTGTCCGTTAAGAACCAAATTACTTAATATAGGTGATACATAGGTTGGGTTTGCTTCTATGATAGTGACAATCACACTGCTACCACCCCACATTTTTAGATACTTTGCACAAGTTGCCCCTGAAAATCCACCACCAACTACCACAATGTGTGGAGTAGTGGTATCATTAGCCATACTAGGAGTAACTGCAAAGAGTGAACTTGCTCCTACAAACTTCATAAAGTTTCGTCTTGAATTTGAATGGGTTGTTTTCATTTAGTATCCTTTTTTAATCGTTAGTTTTAAGCGTTTTTAGCCAGTTGCCAATAAGTATTATCTCTTCACTGGTATATCCATGAGCCTGTGCACTCATAATTGGTTCATCATCTTCAAAGATCTCGCTTTCAAGTTCATCTTCGCCTGCAATACTGTCCCACTCAGTTGAGGAAACACCATTTGTACCATGACACTGAGCACATTGGGAACCTAAAAGTTTTCCTGCATCAGCTGTGTAAGCTGTAGGTAAAGGAGTATCTGCATAACCATCATTGTCATCATCAACATCATTCTCATTGTCAATACCATCATCATCAAGGTCATTGTCTATATCAATTTCTTTATCACCATCATCATCGTCATCATCACGGTTGTAAATACCATCGTTGTCATCATCTTCATAGACATTTACTAATCCATCGTCATCATCATCCAGAGGATTTTCAAGTTCGACCTCAATTGATATACCGTCAACTTGAATGCTCAGTATGTCATCAGAGACATGATCACCGTTAGCATCATTGATCTCAGAAGGGTCCATCGCAAGAGGGATGTGACCAAGATTAATATCTCCTGTTGCTCTAAAGACTGTTCCATTAGCATCAGATGTGATCACACCGATTTGAGTAATCACTTTTTTTGCTTCGTCGTTTTCATTTGTAGTCATAACCAAAGAACAGCTCACTGTACTGGGAATCTCAATCTCAAATGGATGCTCATTTGTATTGTTATCAGTAGATGTTACTTTATAGTAACTTCCATCCACACAAAATGCTTCGATCAAAGTTCCGGGAACTGTACCGCTAATTTTACTTATTTGAGTTGTACTTGTCGTAGAAGAACTTCCCCCACCACATCCTGCCAAAATAAATCCTGCTGCCAAAGCGGATAATTTCAATGATGTTGTTTTCATATCTGTCCTTTTAATTTGTTTATGAGGTAGTGTAGCCTGAACAGTGTTACTCAAGTGTTATGGAAGTGTTAGTTAAGTGTTAGCTGGGAGTGATTTTTGTTTGTAAAGTGTATTTATTTTAAGGCTTAAGAATAATATAAAGTGTTTAGATTGAATTAAATGGTTTGCTCTTGAGAAGTCTTATCACTTAAACCTGTACTATATTAAAGAGATAGACTATAGATACATACCTATAGTCTATACTCTGTAGTGAACTTCTTACTGTGCACCATGCTCCACAGAATCAATCTCCTCAATAAACTGCTCTATATAGAAGGTTATAAGGTTTGCAATATCTTCTGGTGTCTTATTTAGATAGCGATGTTTAATAGG
>NZ_JBFENQ010000093.1:0-7205 GCF_041551015.1 Sulfurovum sp.
ACCGCAGGTACAAAAAAACCTGCTTGTGCTAAGACTATGGAGAGACCGATGCTTTTCATAAGAGAGGATTTCCCTGAAGAGTTGATACCATACAGAAGTGTACCTAAAACATCTTCTCCATCGCTGGCATTGAGGGTGATGTGATTGTGCACAGTTCCATTGTTCTCTCCTAAAAAAACATCATTAGGAACATAAATACCTCTTTCATCATTGGATTCTATAATGGGATGACGCAATGCAGTTGCCTCATAAAAGTTGCCTTCTTCTATGATAGGACGGGATAGGTTCATCGTTTTGCTACATTTTGCATTGGAAATAGCCACGTCTATATTCGCGATAAAGACGATGAGTTTGTCCAGAAGCAATGAAAATCTATTTTCAAGCAGATCAAGACTCTCTATGTACCGTTGTTTGACAAGTGAGACAAGTTTAATTTGAGATGTTTCATAATTTCTTGTGATCTCCTCAAAAAGAGGGGCTTGTACTTTGACGGCATTTTTTAAGTATTTATAGTGAAAGTCTTTAAAAAAGTGATGTTGGTTGTCAATGGTCACAAAAGAGTCCTTAAGAGACTTCTCTATAAGCGTAAAACGGTTTTTTGTAAGATTGAGAAAGTAACCTTCACTTTCCAAGTAACTCACCGTAGCATACTTGGCTGTACCACTAAAGAGTTTGTCTTTTTCAAAGAGCGACTCAACATGCGTGGCGACATCTTCCATTTTGTTTACTTCTTTTTGCTGTGTCTTGACAATGCTGTCAATAGCAGGGTAGACACCATCTTTAAAAAGGTTATCATTGATCTGTTCTATGCGGAACCTTGCACAGATGTCCAGTTCAAAGGTGTCATTTAAGACTTTTAGCATCTCTTGTGTTTCATCATAGAGGTTGTCATCTATTTCAAGACCATTACTTTGAGCATCTTCAAGAAGTTTCAGGATCGCGTCTAAAGACATAGAGATATACGTAAGTTCTACAGGGTGCAGTTTACGGAGTTTGATACGTCGCGTAATACGCTCAAGGTCATAGATCTGCTTCAGGTGAGTCTCAAAACGATTAATACTTGGGAGTAACCGTTCCGTAAGGTCATAGCGTTTTTCAAGTAGTGCTTTATCACAGATAGGGTTGAGTAGCCGCTCTTTAAGAAGACGTTTTCCAAAAGCTGTAGAGGTTTTGTCTATCAGGTCAAGCAGTGTGATATCAGAGGGGTCACGGGAGATAACTGAAAGCTGTTCCATGGCATTATTACCGATGTACATATAACGATTATTCCCTAGGAATTGCGGCTTGTTCATTTTCTCTATAATACTCTCATCATGCTCGATGATAAAGTCGATCAATACCGCCAAAGACTCTGTAGTATACGGGTGTCTCTCAAGGTCTAGAAACTCGATACTGGAAAGAAACGAGTTGATGTTGAAGACACGGGTAAAGAGTTCGTTTTGAAATTGTATTTTAAAACGTTTTGTATTGAGAGAGTAGTGCAGAGACTCGAGTTCCAAATAGTGCACGATCCAATCTTTGTCTATCTCTTTACTGTCAAGTGTGATGATGACTTCTGAAGTAGTATAGGTTTGTAAAAGGTTAAAAGCTTCATCCAGCGCGTATGTTTTGTCATCACGGGTGGAGTGTATCTCGTTACAGATAGTTTTCCCTGTACTCACATCTATAGCGGCATACCCTACAGAGAAGATACCGGCATTTTCATCTATGAGCAGAGAGACAATGTTGTTTTCAGAGGGTTCACTTAAGTATTCAAAGTTGGTACCCGGAGAGATGATGTTAGACACATAGCGTTTGATATTTGGCATCTCACCTTTTTGCTTCACGACAATGATCGTATATTTCTTGGTAGCGATGAGTCTGGCAAGATAGCGGTCTAAAGAGACGGCAGGTACACCAGCGAGGAGAGGATTGGAAACCGAGTTTTCTAGTACGGCTTTACTTTTACGGGTAAGTTGGATGTTGAGAAGTTCAGCGATCTCTTTGGCTTTACCTACTTTGAGTGCATCATTATTGACTTCGTAGACTTCAAAAAAAGTTCCAATTTCCATTAAAACCAGTGCATCTTTCCCATATTTTTCTTCAAAATGCACTTGCAAATTAAAATAAACCTCTGTTAAAAGTTTCTTTTTCTGAGAAAGTATTTCGGTCACTTTGTCCACTAGGCTTACCCTCATTTTTAATAGATAGATTTTAGCACAAATAGGGTTAGAGATATCGGTATAGAATAGATTTATAAATCTTTTAGATATTTTGGGTATAATACCGTCCCATTTTCTACTACTTGGCTGTAGTGAAAATCAAATAGAAAAAACGACTGGTCGTTCGAGCATGCTACTGAAGCAAACTCAACGTTAGCGTAGTTTTTCGGGCTTTGCCCCAAAAGCGTTCTATAATAAACAAAGGGAGTAAGCATATGCCAAAAATGAAAAGTGTTAAAGGCGCTGTTAAGCGTTTTAAAGTGAAAAAAAGCGGCAAAATCAAAAGAGGTACGGCGTATAGAAGTCACATTCTTTCTAAAGTTGATGGTAAACATCACAGAAGTATGAGAAGTCCTAAGCACGTTGACCCTGTTGATGCAAAAAACATTAAAGAGATGATTAACTAATCACTTTTTGATTTAAAAAAGGAAATGCGACTGGTCGCATGAGCCAACTGCTGAAGTTAACTCAGCGTTAGCGTAGTTTTGTTGGACTTTGTTCAAAAAACGTTCCTGACAGATAATATTCCCCCGATTAGGGGCAAGTTCAAACAGAGAGAATGTTTGACACCTACTAAAACTGACTTTTAAAAAGTTACAGTACAAGTCTAAGGTAAAGGAAAACCATGAGAGTAAAAACTGGTGTCGTAAGAAGTAGAAGACACAAAAGACTATTAAAACAAGCTAGAGGGTTCTATAGCGGTAGAAGAAAACACTTCAGAAAAGCAAAAGAGCAACTTGAGCGTTCATTAGTATATGCTTACAGAGATAGAAGACAAAAAAAGAGAGATTTCAGAAGACTCTGGATCGTTCGTATTAACGCAGCAACAAGATTAAATGGTATGAATTATTCAACATTTATGCATGGTCTTAAACTTGCAAACATCGAACTTGACAGAAAAATTCTTGCAGATATGGCAATGAATGCTCCTGAAAGTTTTACAAAAGTAGCTGATGCTTCTAAAGCAGCACTTGCTAAATAATTAACTTTTTAGTTAACTATTTCTTGAGGAGTTTCGGCTCCTCATCCCCTTTAATTATTTCCCCAACTTTTTTAAAATTTATAATTTTGTCTTTGGATTGTATTGTATTCATTCCTTTTTTTATTTGTTGATGCAACAAATAAGAAAATGAACCCAAAAAAACAAAATGCAAAGGACTGTCGTGGGCTAATTGATAGTATTATCGTTGTGATTTGTTTGAGGGGTAAGGGCTTCCGCATTTTTGGAGAGGAGGAATCCTCCAAATAGGAATAGAGGTTATCCTCTTTGTGTTTCTCCTGAGAATCCTATGATCCCTGGTCTGAGGTTACATACGTGTTCGAATCCTAAACTTTTCATAGCATGCTGTACCTGGTAGCTTCTGCTTCCTGAGTGGCAGTATACGATGATCGGTTCTGATTTTTTACCTGCTAGTTCTGCTTCTACTTTTGCGTAGAATTGTGAAGTAGGTACAAGAGTATCTGTTCCTACGATATGAGACATTTGAAACTCCATGAACTCTCTTGTGTCTACAAGGGTAAAGTTGATCATCCCTAGGTTTCTTGCTTCGATAAGCGCTTCAAGTTCATCTCCGTCAAGCTGCTCCTCTTTAAGTAGCACCTCTGCCTGCTCTTTTGTAAGGCCACCTGAGTGTTGGTGTACCACCTCTTCTATCTCATCATGCATCATTTGTGCTTTTGCATATTCAGGAGTACAGAAAATTCCACAGTGACATGTCCCATCTTCAGGAATCTCTTTTTCTAGTGCAGGTGTACATGGACAGATGCGATTATCTGCTGCTTTTTGTTCCTCTTTTGTTTCTCCTATAACCATAAAACAAGGACAAAATCTCTTACCATAGATGAGTTTGTTTCGAGCAAGCCCCATAGCTACACCTTCGTTGACCTCTTCATTTGGGTTGAGAACAAAACCAAATTGGTTATTTACCTTATCTACAAAGGTCCATGTCTTTTCTAGTTCAGCTTGAAATTCATCTGAGTTCATATCTATCGGTTGCATTACATTCCTTTCATTGTCGTGTTGGTACTGTTTATTTCTAACGTTTTTGCCATCTCATCAAACTCTTGCACAAAAACTTGTATTTTCTTGCCCCAGTCTATCAGTAGCTCTTGTGTTTTGTTGAGGTCGATATGGATATGTTGCTCATTGATCTCAATGCCCGCTTCTTTTGTTTCAACGACCCCTTTTTCTAAATCATCAGAGAGCTTTTTCATTTGTTCACCCATTTTTTTATTTAAGTCTCTAAAGAAATCTTTAGTCTTATTTGTATCTATGGTAATGGTACCATCTTCCATGTTGATACCCATATTGTTCAGTTTTGACGTGTTTTTGTCTTGGAGGTCTTTTTTTGCCTTTAGCTCTGCAAGTAACGTTTCTCTAGCTTGTTGTGCTATTTTGGCATCATGCTTAGCTTGCTGTTCTTTATCTTCACAGCCGGTAAAAGAGAGTAATAGTATGAGACTTATAAGTAAGTATCGCATAAGCATCCTTTTTGAATTAATAGATACATTATACAATGATTTATAAAAGAAAGATAAATCTCCCATATCTTGAGATAGAGGAGATTTAAAGAAGAAGCGTTATGTGTAGATTATTCTCCACATTTACCTTTACCGCATTTACCTTTATCTGGCGCAGGTTTTGTTTCTTTTCTTTTTTCTAGGTCTGCTCCACATCTGCCATCATTATTCATCATGCCTTTTTGGGAGTCACCACATTTCCCATCACCACGCTTCATGTCTCTTTGGGAATCTCCACATCTGCCATCCCCGCGTTTCATGTCTCTTTGAGCATCCCCACATCTACCATCACTACCCATCATACCTTCTTGTGAGTTCCCACATTTTCCCTCTGCCGTAGCTAAGGTGAAAGATAAAGCTAAAGCACCTAAAAATAATAATCCTAACTGAAGTGTTTTTTTCATCGTTGATCCTTTTTGTTATTGCTCCTCTCCAAAGAGAAGGTGATCTAAACTAAGTTTTCCGGCTCCAAATGAGGCAAATATCGCTAAAAATAGCATGTAATATAAAGGAATTTCAAAGCCATTGTCTCCTGCAGAAAAGCCATGTGTCAAATGTACGGCCGTAATGGCAACAATCATTACCACTATAAGCGGAAGAGATATAAGTCTTGTAAAAAGACCCAATGTTAACAGCACAACACCCAATAGTTCTGTACTAGCTGCCAGGTAGGCATTTAAAGTAGGGAAAGGGATTCCTATGGTACCAAACCAGGTAGAAACACTGGAGATATCTGACCACTTTTGCATTGCAGGTCCGTAAAACCCATAAGCGATAGTAAGTCTGGCAAAAAGCAAAGCAATGTTTTGCCCTTTGCTTAATATATTTTTGGTGATGGGGTAGATATTTTTTAGCATTTGTAACTCCTTTATATACAATATGTATGTTGTTACGGTATAAGTATAGTATGAAACATGTGTACTGTGTGTGTATTGAATGAAGGAAAATAAAATGCCTCTCTATTTTAGAGAGGAGAAGAGGAAGATGCTAGTTATCGCCACATTTTTGTGTAGGGACTTCAGTTTTCTCCATGGCTGTACCGCATTTACCCGCTTCGCATTTCATGACAGGTGTTTCTGGTTTTTTATCCTCTCCGCATCCTGTAAGTGCAAGCATTGCCAATCCCAGTAGTCCTGAAAAGAGTAGTTGTTTCATCCGTCGTCCTTTATTGTTTTTAATTAATGGGAAGAAGTATATCATACAATCCATAGGTATTTATGTTTAGGGAAAGAGGTATCGTATCTCTTAATGTTAACCGTTATTCGCAATGCTGTCCAGTTCTGTCTATGACGTTATTATTGCTACATCCGGTAAAAGCACCTAGTGACAATCCCAGCAACAAACACAAAATAAATTTTTTCATTTCTGCTTCCTTATATTTTTTGACACTTTAAGTATAATATCTAAACCGTGCAAAGTACGTGCAGTGTATTGCACCTAAAGTACACACAATAGTATTATGATTAAAAAAATCAATGTAAAGACACATAAATGAAAAGAAGAAAATTTCTCATATTGGGGTCTGTCCTTGGACTTTCTCCCTATTTACAGGCAAAAGAGACAAGTGACTTTGAGAAAGAATTCAGAGATATTGAGCCGACACTCTCTGCTGTGCAGGAGCATCTTTTTCCCGAAGGGAGTAAGCTCCCCTCTGCAAAATCCATGAAGGTTACACAATTTTTGTTTGAAACGATGATGCACAAGAGTTTTGATAAAGACATCAAAGCTTTTGTCATTGAAGGGGCAAAAGAATTGGAGAAGAGAGAAAAAGGACGATTTACCTCTATGACAGAGCAGGAGAAAGAGAAAGCTTTACGTGTCTATGAAGAGACAAATTACGGACGTAACTGGTTGTCTCGTATCATGACACTAACAATGGAAGGACTTTTCTCTGACCCAATTTATGGCTCAAACATTAAAGAAGCAGGGTGGCAGGCGATCTCTTCATATGGTGGTTTCCCAAGACCCAAAACAAGGTATATTGAACTATGAGTATGTATGATGTCGTTATCGTAGGCTCAGGAGCAAGTGGTGGAGCTGTAGCATATACTTTATGTCAAGCGGGGTACAAGGTAGCAGTCTTGGAAAAAGGCAGACTTATCAGGCGTGAAGAGTTCTCTAAAGATGAGTTGGCCTACAGCAGAAGAGACCTGGTAACACCTAATTTATTTGATGAATATCATACGATAGAGGAAAAAGTAGAGGGGAAATGGGTAGCCACCCCCACCTATGAATCTGGATGGAGCTTTTGGAATGGTAACATCGTGGGAGGATCTTCCAACTTGATGTCTGGGATGGTGCACCGTATGCACCCTGATGATTTTAGACTCAAGAGTAAATATGGAGAGATAGAAGGAGCCAATGTGGTTGACTGGCCTATTTCCTATGAAGAGTTGGAACCATATTACACGTTAACAGAAGAGTTGGTAGGCATTTCCGGTAAAGTAGATAAACACCCTTTTGAACCACCTCGAAGTACTATAG
>NZ_JBFENQ010000094.1:0-7196 GCF_041551015.1 Sulfurovum sp.
ATCATTGGTGCTACAGCACACTTTGTGACTGATGATCTGGATGAAGGGCCTATCATCGCTCAAGATGTGATTCCTGTAAACCATCGTCTTTCATGGAGAGATATGCAAAGAGCCGGACGTGATGGTGAGAAGATCGTTCTTTCACGTGCATTGGCACTGGTACTACATGATAGAGTATTTGTAAATGGCAATAAGACGGTTATTTTTTAATGTTTAACATTGTTTTAGTAGAACCACAGATCCCTCAAAATACAGGTACTATAGGACGTCTCTGTGTGAATCTAGGCGCAACATTGCATCTTATCAAACCACTTGGGTTTGATATCGATGACAAGGCTGTAAAGCGTGCGGGACTTGATTATTGGCAACATCTTGATCTGGTAGTGTGGGAAAGCTTTGAAGCATTTTTAAAAGAACACCCTATTGGTAAGGATTCCTATATGGCAACCACAAAAACGGATAATCTGTATTTTAATGCACCGTTTAAAAAAGGTGATTATATCCTGTTTGGTTCAGAGACGAAGGGTATAGATGAAAAAGTGTTGCTTGCACATCCTGATCGTTGTATTACCATTCCTATGGGTGGGGCAGGTAGAAGTTTGAATCTTGGTGTGAGTGTCGGGATAGTCATCTATGATGCACTCCGTCAAAACTATGAAGGTTTTGAAAAGATCACGATAGCCAATACTTTGGAGAGTTGATATGGCATTTGGCGATATACTTTACATCATCGCAATGTTCTTATTTGCATTTATTACGTTTGGAATTGTGAAAAATTATTATAAAAGTAAATTTGATGATGAGGGTAGACGTATAGATATGCAAGATGAGGTAGCTAAAGAGGAAAAGCAGGACTAACCCCCTCTTTACCAACTCTTAGGTAAAATAATAGCTATTATTATTTCACTAGGAAACCCTAAATGACACAAGCACTACTTATCGAAATCGGTGTAGAAGAACTTCCGGCTATACCGCTACTGAAAATTGTATCTAACATAGAAAAATCTTGGAAAAATATACTTGAAGAGTATAATCTTTCTTGTGACTTTGAGTTTATCTATACACCTAGAAGACTTGTGCTTAAACATGCAAACATGGCTGTAAAACAAGCAGATAGTACCGTAGAACTGATGGGACCTCCTGTGCAAGCATCTATTAAAGATGGTGAGCCTACACAAGCAGCGCAGGGGTTTGCTCGAAAATGTGGTGTAAGTTTTGATGAACTTGGTCGTGCAGATAAGAACGGTAAAGAAGTACTATATTTTAAAAAAGAAGAGAAGGGTGGAGAGACTGTTTCTCTTCTTGAAGAGATGTTGGTTAAATGGCTGGCATCCATGTCATTTGGTAAGATGATGCGTTGGGGATCAAGAGCCGATGAGTTTATCCGTCCTCTCAGATGGTTACAGGTGAGACTGGGTGAGACTTCTGTTCCTGTAGAACTTTTTGGTGTAAGATCAGACACAAAAACATATGTACATCGTATGGTAACTTACGATGCAGTAGAGGTTCCTGCGATAGATGCCTATGAAAGTATATTGGATGAATACGCAGTGATGCTGCATCCTAAAGAGAGAGAAGCAAAGATCTTGGCTGAGTTTGATGCTTTGGAATCAACGCATAATATCATTATCGAAAGAGACAGAGCACTCCTTGCTGAAGTGGTAGCTATCACAGAGAATCCTAAAGCATTGGTAGGAACTTTTGATGAACTCTTCTTGGATCTTCCACCTGAAGTCATTATTACTTCTATGAAAGAGCATCAGCGTTATTTCCCTGTATTTGAACATGGTAAGATAGCCAATAAATTTGTGGTTGTAAGTAATGCTTATACAGATGATTACAGTAAAGTTGTAGCAGGGAATGAACGTGTACTTAAACCACGTTTGGCAGATGGACTGTTTTTCTACAAAAATGATCTTAAAAACGGACTGAGTACTGATGGCCTTGAAAAAGTCCAGTTCATTGATGGTCTAGGGACACTTGCAGATAAGATCACAAGAGAAAATAATATCGCCATTAGACTGCTTGCCCTTTATATGGACAGAGTAGAATCAGGAACTGGACAAAGTTCTGCAGCACTTGAGAAAGCAATGGATAGAGCGGTGAGCCTTGCAAAAGCGGATCTTATGAGCGAGATGGTGTATGAGTTTACAGAACTTCAGGGACTTATGGGATATTACTATGCCAAGGCACTGGGTGAAGATAAGCTTGTTTATAATGCTATAAAAGAGCAGTATATGCCAGTAGGTGAGGGTGCTGAACTTCCAAGTTCTGTATTCTCATCTATTTTAGCGATGAGTATTAAACTGGATACACTCTTTGGACTCTTTAGCGTAGGAAAAATTCCTACAGGTTCTAAAGATCCATTTGCTTTACGTCGTGCAGTCAATGGTATTGTACGAATTGTGACAGAGTATGATTTGACTTTCAATATTGATGATATCATCACGTTGCTAAAAGGCAATTATGATGCGTTTGATACGAATCTATTAAGTGAATTCATTATAGAACGTATCAATAAGTCACTCGATGCAAATCCATCAGTTATTGCTTCTGTACTTGCTTCTGGTGAAAGAGACATCAATGAGATAGCTAAAAAAGTGGCTGCACTCAATGAAATCGTTAGCAGTGATGTATTTAAAGAACAGTTCACTACCTTCAAACGTGTAGCAAATATCTCTAAAGATCTAGACCTAGAGTCAAGTATGGAGATAGATATCGCATTATTTAAAGAGGATGCTGAAGTAACGCTTTACAATGCTTATGAAAAAGTGATCAATTCTACATACAGTGACTACAAAGAAGAATTAGAAGCACTTTTTGGTCTAAAACGCGAACTTGATGCATATTTTGATGATGTTCTGGTAAACACTGATGATGAAGCATTACAAGTAAATAGACTTCATACGATAGGGGCTGTATATAAGACATTTAGGAATATTGCAGATATTAAAGAGATATCGGTTTAGATATCATGTCTAAAACCTATGATAGTATCATCATTGGTGCAGGTATTGCAGGAGCTTCTACAGCACATGCACTTACTCAAAAAGGCCAAAAAGTTCTAGTCTTTGATAAAAGAGGCATTGCTTCTGGCGGGTCTGGTGCAGCCGGAGCTTTTGTTTCTCCTAAAATAGGTAAAGGGTCACCTCTTCAAACACTTACCAATGAAGCTTTCTCTTTCGCTAAAGATTTTTATCTCTCCACTTGTCCCGCACTTTTTCATCAAACAGGCGTTATTCGTATACCCAAAGATGAAGCTGATGCCAAGAAGTTTTCAGCGTATGAGCCTTTTAATGAAAACAAATACGTAAACTACAAAAAAGAACAACTTCAGGAACTGGGAGTACATGCTGAGTTTAAAAGTTTTTATTTCCCTGACGCGGGGGTTTGTGATGCAAAAGAAGTATGTGAAGATTTACTCTCAGACATAGAAGTTATAGAGTATGAAGTAAAAGAGATAACACAAGAAGATGGATTGTGGTGTGTAGGCGAGTACAGTGCTAAAAACCTTGTTCTTGCAACGGGTTATGAGAGTGATTTGGTTGACGTACGTTATATGGATATAAAGGGTACATGGGGGTCCAGGGGAGATTTTTCTTCTAATTTAAAGTTAGGTATCAGTATGCATCAGTCTATGTCTGTAGGTGCTAATATAGATGGCATTATAAAATTGGGTGCTACACATGAAAAAGAGGTCAAAGAAGTAGTACCTTGTAAGAAGGAACAGGCACTATCATTAAAAGAAAAAGCCTCTTCGCTGATCGATACGTCAGATCTGGAACTAGAAGAAGTTTTTTGTGGTATGAGATCAGGGTCTAAAGATTATTTTCCTTTGCTAGGAAAAGTGATAGATGTTCCTTTTATGTTAAAGAAATATCCAGCCATCATACGTGGTGCGAAGCCAGAGATGAAGTATATAGATAATTTATTTGTTTCTAATGGTTTAGGGGGAAGAGGCTTTGTTTTTGCTCCGCTTATGGCAAAGATGTTGGCTGAATGTATTGTTGAAGACAAAGAGGTAGATGTCAGAGTAGATCCTGATAGACTTTTTTTGAAGTGGTGTCGTAAGAGTTCGGAGTTAGACGCTTTACGATAAATCCCACTTTTCCCACTCAGGTTCTTGTGATACATGAGGAAAACCATCTAACAATTCTTGGGGTTGAAACTTTGGTTTGTAAGCAAAAGCTTTACATCCGTCTACCCAGTACCCTAGGTAGATCCAAGGTAGTTCAAGTATCTTGGCCAAGTGTATCTGATAAAGTAGTGAATAGGTTCCTAGTGATAGATTTGCATAATCAGGATCATAGTAAAAATATATGGAACTGATACCGTCATCGAGTATATCGATGAGGTCAACACCAATGAGTTTATCATCTTTGATATAGAGTACTTCTCTTCCATAATCATGTGCACCATCTACAAAGTTTTCATGGTACTCTCGTTGTGAAATATTACGATGCTGCCATTTGTCTTTTTCATGTTTAAAAGAGTGGTATTTGTTATAGAGATAAATATGGGCATCGGTAAGACTAGGCTTTTGTACAATGATCTCCGTATCAGCATTCCGTTTGATAGATTTTTTTTGTGATTTGGTGTAATGATAGTTATTGACATCTATACGAATACTTTTACACTCATTACAACCATTACATATAGGGTGGAAGAAGTACTTCCCAAAACGTCTCCATCCTCTGGCTATTACTGCAGTTGCAAATTTTTTACTTGCACGAGAAACATACTTGTAGTTCATACGTACCTTATTGCCAGGGATGTATGCACAGTCGTAGTCCAGCATTGAAAAATCTGTTGATGGCGGATTGAGTAGATCTAGTTCTTCATTCATAATCGCGATTATACTGAAAATATTGTAAAATTCATAAAAAAAGGCATCATTTGTTTCTCTATCAACCTACAAGTGGCTACTGCTATAACAGTGATTCAATTTTCTTATATGATTTTATCTCTTCTTTCAAGCCTAAGGGTAAACTATTGGATGTAGGGTGTGGTGTAGGGATTATCTCACTTTTATTGACCAGGGATTTTAACATCCAGACGAGTATTATAGATAAACAGGAAAAGATGCTTGACTATGCAAAACATAATTATGTACTTAATGACTTAGAAGCTCAAAGTCATCTCGGAGATTTTACAGAGTGGAAGACAGATGTGAAGTTTGACTATATCATCTCAAATCCGCCTTTTTATGACTCAAACGTTCAACAAAGTGAAAATACACATTTGAACATTGCAAGATATGCACATCATTTACCTATAGATGATTTCATAGCCAAGGTCAAAAAACTCTTGAAGCCCAGAGGGTATTTTATCTTCTGTTATGATGCTAAGCAAGTAGACTTGTTGTTACATCATTTAACTTCTTATGGTATAACTGTTGAAACAATGCAGTTCGTCCACTCCAAAATAGACAGGGAGTCTAAACTGGTGATGATCGCAGCACGTATGGGATCAAAGTCTATGACAAAGATACTTCCTCCATTTGTTGTCTTTGATGAGAAGGGTGTTTACAGAGAAAAAGCGATAAAAGCATTTGAACGTGCAAATACAAATAGTATAAAAGGTGACTACTAGTGATAGAACGCATATAAGGCAAAGCCTCATATTACTACGTTAACACTGTGTTTACTTCAGCAGTAGGCTTAGCGACTAGTCGCTTCAAAGGAAATTAATGGAATTAATGACACATGAACAGTATACATTTAAATTTAACCCTAACGCGTGTGAAGCTTGTGGCGGGCACTGTTGTACGGGAGAGAGCGGCTATATCTGGGCTAAATATGCTGAAATAGAAAAAATGGCAGAGTTCGTTAACCTTAGCGTAGAAGATTTTGCTACAATGTATTTAAGAAAAGTGAAGCATCGCTATTCTTTGATAGAAAAGAAACTTGCAGCAGATAACTATGCATGTGTATTTTTTGATGAGTCGATGAAACGTTGTTCTATTTACCCTGTACGGCCTTTACAGTGTCGTACTTTCCCTTTTTGGGAACAATTTAAAAGTGATGAAGAAGAGGTACGTAAAGAGTGTCCTGGAATCGTATAGTTTTAACTCTATTTATAGTCTTTAGCTTTGGTACTACGGCTAGTTATGCCAAAGAACTTATGAAGATAAGTGAAGATGAACTCATCATAAGAGGACTTTTATATGATGAATATAAAGCCTATGAAAACAGTTATCAAGTCTATAAAAGACTTTATGATGATACTGGGGCAGAGATCTATCTCTTTAAAGAAGCATCTTCTGCATTGATGAGTAGAAATCACATACTAGAGAGTATCACACGTTTAAAAAGTTGGGATGCAAAAAATCCAGATAGAATTGAAGTGAGACGTCTTCTAATCCCTCTATATCTCACTATAAGACAAGTGAAAAATGCAACGATCGAAGCAGAACATTTACTTGAACAATCTAAAGAACCTATGGACTTGGATCTGGCTTCAAATTCATTTCTCTATGCAGGAAAATTTAAACGGGCATTAGATCTCTTAGGCAGAGTCTATGAAACTGTACCTAGAGAAGAGATACTGCTCCGGATGACTGATATTATGGATGAGTTTACAGGTGAGCGTAAAAAGGCCATACAGCTGCTTGAAACACATCGTCGTATGAATATCGTAAGTCATGATGTCTATGTTAAATTGCTTTTGCTTTATCAAAAAGAAAAAGATATAGATGGTATCTTAGAGACATATAAAGCACTCTATCTGCAAGACAATGATCAAGAGTATTTAATGAAGATCATAGATGCTTATGTCTATAAAAGAGATCTTGATAGTGCCATTGTTTTTCTAGAAAAAGATCAAAGTAGAAATGACATACTCTATGAGCTTTATAAGACAAAAAAATATTATTCTAAAGCACTAGTCCTTGTGGATAAACTCTATGAGGAAGATAAAAATTCAAAGTGGATAGCAGAGAAGGGTGTACTTCTTTTTGAAACCTCAGAAGATAAAAATGATAAAAAAATGATACAAGATGTGATCTCTCATTTTGAAAAAGCTATTGCGTTAGGGAATGATGACAGTATTTACCTCAATTATTATGGCTATACACTTATAGATAAAGAGGTTAATGTGAAAAAAGGTATCAATGTGATTGAAAATGCATTGATACAACAACCCGATAACATGTATTATTTGGACTCTTTGGCATGGGGATATTATAAAGAACGTGA
>NZ_JBFENQ010000095.1:0-7136 GCF_041551015.1 Sulfurovum sp.
CAGAAGAGTTTATAAAAGCGAGAAGTCCATTATTTCATAAGAATTCAATAAATAACACACTAGAAATGTCATTAAAAAATTTAAATAAATTAGAAATATGTGAAACTATATCCCCTATTACAATATCTAGGATAGAATCTTATATATTAGCAATGATATTTATACTTGAAAAGTCTCCTGAAGTGAAAGAAATAAAGCTTCCTAAAGAGTTTGATGAACAACTAAATAATTTTAAAGATTCTAATGAAAATTCTATTAAAGTATTAACTAAGTCACATTGTTAAAAAGATATAAAAGGATTAAAAAGTTTTATAATTACAGTAGGTAGACGGATAGTAGTACTATTTGACTAAATCTACGCCCGCTCCTATCAATTGGATGATCCCTCCTTTGACATTAAGCGGCGTAAATCCATTCTCTTCCAATATACGGGATGCGGATACGCTTCTGCTTCCTGTTCTGCAATAGACGATAATCTTTTTGTCTTTATCCTGTTTGAGCATACCGAGGTTTTTACTGAGCGCCTGTACGGGAATAAGAGTCGCACCCCTGAGATGCCCACTTTTATACTCCTGTATAGTCCTCACATCAAGCAGTGTTACATTATCATCATTTTCCAGTAAATGTATGGCTTGTTTAGCATCGATAGATTCAAAATTGGCAAGTATCCATCCTTTAGAATAGGCGAACCAAAAGAGTAAGCCTGCCATGGCTATCCAGTACAGTATATTTATATAGTTTTTAAGAAGATTCACTCTATAAACCCTTATAGTTATTATAATTTCAATTGATATTGTATCACCATTTTCTTTGTATCACATAGTTACATCTAGTTACATCCTAAAAAGTAATCACATAAAGGAGTAAGTCTCCAAAATCTTTTAATCATCTTTCAGATAATATGAAGCTAATATTCTAAATGAATCTCTCTACTGGAAAAAGCAAGTGAAAACTTGATTCAAAGGTGAACTTCAGTGAGAGGAATTGAAAATGAGCTTTGCTTCTTTTCAAAGAGAATTATGAAAATAAAGGGATTAAAATGACTCATGTAATTACAGAACATCCATATTTCGGTGTATTTGTTTTATTTGCGTTGACAGCCGTGGCGTTCCCAGCGACACTATGGGCTGCACGTTTTGTTAGTAGAAAATTTGCACGGCTTGATACGGAAAGACTTAAATTAAGTATATACGAATGTGGACCAGAGGTAACTAAGCAACCGAATACCATTTCTGCACAGTTTTACCTGATTGCACTTTTGTTTATCTTGTTTGATGTTGAGATTATCTTTATGTTCCCTTGGGCAATTGACTTTAAATTGCTTGGTTGGTTTGGTTTTGCTGAGATGATACTATTTATATTACTACTTACGATTGGTTTCGTATACGCATGGAAAAAAGGAGCACTTGAATGGCACAGCATCAAGTAAACTATGCCAGTTCTGCTGGCTTACCGATAGCATTGACTTCGGTAGATAAACTCGTAAACTGGGGGCGTTCGAACTCGCTTTGGCCGCTTACTTATGGACTCGCATGTTGTGCGATCGAAATGATGGCATCGGGAGCATCCCGTTATGACTTCGATAGAATGGGAACGATCTTTAGAGCTTCTCCAAGACAGGCTGATGTGATGATCTTGGCAGGAACACTTTCTAAAAAGCACTCTGAGTTTGCCAGAAGACTGTATGACCAGATGACAGAGCCTAAATGGGTGATATCTATGGGGTCATGTGCAAATACTGGTGGTATGTTTAACACGTATGCAACAGTACAAGGGGTTGACCGTATCATCCCTGTTGACATCTATCTTCCAGGATGTGCACCAAGACCTGAAACACTTCAGTATGCACTTATGATGCTTCAGAAGAAGATTCGTAAAGAGTCAGCAGACATGAAAAAAAATACAAAGCAGGACTTAACGACACAAACTGGTAAAAGAGCGAGGTTGATCTAATGAGAAAATATGTACCAAAAGATAACGTTCAGGGGAAAGCATACTATACAGATAGATTCTGGGTTGCACCTCGTGTACCTAGATCTGAAGTAGAAGATGCACATTTCGCTTCAGTAGTTGAGGCATTGGGAGAACACGCAAAAGAGTCTTATATAGAATTAGGACAGCTTGTTGTACATATAGATGCAACAAATAATTTTGCTGTACTTAAAACACTGAAAGAAAAATGCGGATATACACAATGTTCTGAGCAATCTGCTGTAGACTATTTGGCAAAAGACGGAGAATTTGAACTTTTTTATCAACTTCTCAATGTCAATGAAGCCAAAAGAGTAAGAGTAGTATGTCGCATTAAAAAGGGTGAAGCAATCGAAAGTATCACATCTCTCTTCAACTCTGCGAACTTTGCAGAGCGTGAAATGTTCGATATGTTCGGTATCAAAGTAAATAACCATCCATTCCTTAAACGTATCATTATGCCAGATGATTGGGAAGGGCATCCTTTACTTAAAACATATCCTTTACATGGAGATGAATTTGCTTCATGGTATGAAGTAGATAAGATCTTTGGAAAAGAGTACAGAGATATCATCGGACCAGAAAACAGAGATCCTGCAAAAGTAGACAGACATGATACAAAACGTTTCTCAAGAGTAGGATACGAAGTACCGTTCGGTGCAGATATTTCTGAAGGTGAAAAAGAACAAGCAGTTGAATATAGTGAAACATTCTTAGTGAACTATAATAAAAAAGCGTCTAAAAAATTAGACGAAAGAAGATAGGGGAGCCAATGCAAGTAGCTAATAAATTAACGCCATTTTTTGAGAACCTCAATTTTGAGCGTGACGACAACACAATGGTTATCAACTTTGGTCCTCAACACCCTTCAGCACACGGTCAGTTAAGACTTGTGCTTGAACTTGACGGTGAGCAAGTTGTAAAAGCCTACCCGGATATCGGTTACCTTCACAGAGGTATCGAAAAAATGGCTGAGAACATGACATACAATGAATTCTTGCCAACAACAGATAGACTTGACTATATCGCTTCAACTTCAAACAACTATGCATATGCATTGGCTGTAGAGAAACTTATCGGTGTAGAAGCACCTAGACGTGCACAAGTCATTAGAACAATGTTACTTGAACTTAATCGTGTCATTTCACACCTATTCTTTATCGCAACTCATGCCTTGGATGTTGGTGCGATGTCTGTATTCCTTTATGCTTTCCGTGAGCGTGAATTTGCAATGGACCTCATGGAAGACTATTGTGGTGCAAGACTGACTCACTCTGCAGTACGTATCGGTGGTGTACCACTTGACTTGCCTGAAGGTTGGTTAGAGAATATTGCTACATTCTGTGATAAAGTTGACTATGAAGTAGAGCATACGTATGAAGCACTACTTACAGAAAACCGTATCTGGAAAATGCGTCTTGAAGATGTGGGGGTTATCTCTGCTGAAGATGCACTTTCTTGGGGTTGTACAGGTCCTATGCTGAGAGGTTCTGGTGTACAGTATGACATCAGAAAAGAAGAGCCGTATGAATTGTACTCAGAGCTTGATTTTGATATCCCTGTGAGTGAAAGATGTGACTCATATGGGCGCTATAGACTCTATATGGAAGAGATCAGACAATCTACACGAATTATCAGACAGCTTATTCCTATGTATGCAGAGACAGAGCCTCAACTTATGGCACATGCACCACAGTATATCTCAGCACCAAAAGAAGAGATCATGACACAGAACTATGCATTGATGCAACACTTTGTACTTGTGACTCAAGGTATGAGACCACCAAAAGGTGAAGTCTATGTTCCTACTGAATCACCAAAAGGTGAACTAGGTTTTTATATTAAATCAGAGGGTGAACCATATGCTTATAGACTTAAGTGTAGAGCACCAAGTTTCTTCCATACAGGGCTTCTTCAAGAGCTTCTCGTTGGGACATACATAGCAGACGTCGTTACGATCATTGGTACTACCAATATCGTATTCGGTGAAGTTGATAGATAAGGAGAGCCCATGAAAAGATATGATTTAAGACATTTAAAAGACGATTTCTATGATAGAATGGTTGAGCTTATTGATCAGGGACTAAAAGTAGGGGAAGTAGGAATTTTTCTTTTTGAAGTAGGAGATTTCACATCTATCCAAAAATCTGCAGATGTAGTTAAAGCTACTGGACATGATTTGATGAATTCACTGAAATTTAACGAAGTAGACTGGACGATTGTCGTCAAAAAAGTAGATGAAGCGACAAAGCAAGAGAGAGCTGCCAAGATTGAGGCGGAAAAGGCTGCAGCTGAATCAGCTGAGGCTGAAACAGAAAAGGCGGAGTAAAAGCCACTACTTTATATATAGTATCTTCTTTTATGTGAAGATGCTATATGATTCTATATCCTACAACATAAAATACCAATCTCTATATATTATTTAATGATTATTGTTGAGTGAAAAAGTAAAAGTTGGGAACATACCATGCTCTTTTTGAGCATGGTATAGAAGTTTATTTTATTTTAGAAGCGATATCATTTACTGCGAATGCTGCATGGTTGAATGCAAGTGCAATACTACCTTGGTCTGTAACAACGTCACCAATCGTGTAAAGACCTTCAACATTTGTTTCAAATGTCTCTTCGTTGTATACAGGTACATCCCACTCACCAGTCTTAACACCAGAGTTTACAAGGATATCTTTAGGAGTCGTTCCACCAAGTGCATAAACAGCTCTGTCATACTCTGCAGATGTACCATCAGTAAAGTTAACTTGGATCTTACCCGCTGGTGAAGGCTCAACGCTTTCAACATCTACACCAAGTTTATTACAAAGTTTTCCATTATCTAGATACTTAAGCGTCATCTCCGTATTGATTGGGTTCATTCTTTTGATCTCAGCTTGTCTATAGTTAAGTGTTACAACACAATCTTCCATACCTTCTAGCTCGACTAAACCATAAGCGTACTCACCAGCAGTGTCACCACCACCTACAACCATTACATGCTCACCATTTTGTACTTTAGAAAGGTTGAAGTTAAGTACATCTTTAAGTTCTCTTGGGAATTTATATCTAGGCTTGTTTGGTTTACCCATACGACCTACTGAAAGGATAACGTTTCTAGCTTTCATTGTTTCAACAGCTTCAGTTACTGCATCATTGGCAAATACAATTGAAAAAAGACCATCTTCACCTTTTTCAACTCTGATGATCTCATGGTTGTACTCAAACTTGTCAAGAACACCAGCTTCTTTTAGTTTTTCATCCATTTGTTCGATGTACTCTTCTTTTGAACACTCTTCAAATGTAACGTTACCAGTAAATTCAAACTTTGTACCCATCCAGTCTTTATCTACACGTTTACCTTTTTTGTAAAACTTGTGGATCATATCATTGTGATGAGGTGCCTTGTCAATAACAACAATGTTCTCAATACCAGCTAGTTTTGCTTCTATAGCAGCTGCCATACCGCCAGGACCTGCTCCAATAATTGCAATGTCTACTACTTTTCCGTTTTCATGAATCATGTTAACCCTTATTAAACTTTATTTTGGAGAAATAGTAACATAGTTATAGATAAAATAATGTATATTAAATTATAATTTTCATAAGTTAGAATAGTAGTGTGAGCAAATGTAACATTTTAATAAGCGTGGAGCAGACAAAATAGATAACTTTATTGTAGGTATAAATGATGAAGGTACTTTTATACACAGTATTCGATTTTTTAATTGGTTTTCTAATACAATCATCAAAAGCATTTTACAGGAGAGACAATCTATAGTATTGTCCAAGATATAAGTAAAGGTAAGATCAGTACAAGGAAGAGACAATAGTGGAGAACGATTATGAAAGTCAAAAAGAGAATATTGAAGAAGCCATAAAAGGTCTTAAAGAGACTGACAGTATAGTTTTTTCAGCAGATATTACAAATGAAGAAGCACTAGCTCTTCAATCCCTTAAAGAGAAACATGGCAAGAGCTTGATATGTCCCGAAGCAAAGGCGTATCAGAATTTTTTAAAAGCGTATGGCAGCAGTAGCGGGTATCATATTTTTAGAGGAGATTTAGATACTTTGGCTGCCTCTGATGTAGTGATATCGTTTGGTGTATGGTTCCAGGGTGAAAGTGCAGAGTCTACAGCATTGATTCGTAAAGCGTTAGAAGAGAAAAAACCTAAATTTGTTTATATGCATCCTATAGGAGACGCAACACTTCAAACAAATATAACACAGTTTATAAAATATGAAGTAGGAAGTGAAGAGGGTGTCGCTGCACTATTGGCATATGCTTTATTGGAAGATAAAGACCTTTCTAAAGAGATAGAAGATATTTTAGAAGATCTTGATATTGGGTACCTTAGTGCGGAAAGTAATGTGGGAGAAGAAGAACTTGAATCTATGTATGGTCTCATAGGCCCAAATACCACAACATCATTGATTATAGGCAGTGATGTGTATATGCATCCAAAAGCGGGGCAAATAGCAAGGCTAATAGCGTTGTTGGAACAGTATGCAGGCGTAAATATTTTGTGTGTACCGCCTGCGAAAAATGCCTTAGGTATTGCATTGATCTGTCAGCTTGATGATGTGGCTCAAGGTCAAAGTGTTATCTATAAAAGTTGTAAAGAAGGTACCTATGTCAATGTAGATAAATGTGTGTCTCTAAATGATGGCATGCAACCTTCAGATGTAGATGGATTAAATAACATTGCCAATGCTTTAGGACTACATGCTGAAAATCTTCTAGATTACAGCAATCAATTACCACAAGATAAAGGTTTTCAAATTCTTAGTGATAATGATTTAAAGAAGTCGTGTCTATATAGATTACTACCGCAAGAGCGTGTAAGGGATTTCACACTGGATGAAATAGATGATCTTCCTGTGTATGACGGTGCAGTGATTTATACTTATAAAGTTGAATATTCTATAGCAGAAGAGAGAGAAATCCAAGATGTTTTGAGTGGTTCTCAACAGTTTGCAATGGCTACAAAATTACAAGATGGTGATTTGATTTCCTTTAAGGTTGAGGGAGTTAAATTTAAACGAGTGTTTAAAATTGATACATATATGAAAGGAGTCATTGCTCTAAATCCGACTTTTGACATAGACTTAAGTGCTTCTTTGCTATCCTCCTATAGATTTAGCAGACTAGCTTTTGAAAAAATAAATAATCAAA
>NZ_JBFENQ010000096.1:0-6944 GCF_041551015.1 Sulfurovum sp.
AAACCTTATCGTGACAGAAGCTAGAGCTAGACAAAACCACGAAACTGAGACTGAAAAGAGAAAAAAAGAAAAGATTGCAACTCGCAAGAAAATCCTTAAAAAACTCTTCATGCTTAGAAGATACGAGTCTAGACTGTAATCAGTCTTTCTCTTATTCCAACTCTTTGGAGTTGGAATCTCTACAGATAAACCATCTTTTTACAATCAATCAAACACTATTTATCTCTTACTGCTTACACATATTTATAACTAAAATACACCATTAATATACTTTAAAAAAGTTTTGCTCTTTACAATAAGATAATTTAATGTTATCCTTAACTATGATATTAAATTATCACATGCTTTCTATAGAAAGGAGACATAACTATGGAAAAAACACTTTATGAAAGATTGGGTGGAGCTGAAGCCATTAGAAAATTGGCAAATGATATAGCAGAAAATCATATGGCTAATCCTCTCATCAAGACACGATTTGATATCGTCGAAGATATGGATAAAACCAAAGAGCTGGTTTTTCAATTTATTTGTGCCGGAACAGGTGGCCCTCAAGCCTATACAGGAAGAGATATGTTAACAGCTCATACCGGGATGAATATTTCGGAACAAGAGTTTATAGCTGTTGTGGATGACATCCTTAAAGCTATGGATAAAAATAACCTGGGCGAGGCTGAAAAAAAAGATATGCTGGCTATTGGTTACTCACTCAAAGATGAGATTATACGAGTATAAACAAAAGTATATTGTGGAAAGGATGCTAAAGCCTCCCTTCCCTCTTCATAACAACTACAATATTTAAAACTTTCCCAAAACTCATTACACATTATTTAACTTTTCGCTAAAATAATCTAATATTTTTTCGAAGGTTTTCTTATGACATTTACTACTACATTACAAAAAGACGCTATCAAAATCATGCTTCTGGGTTCTGGTGAACTTGGCAAAGAAGTTGCCATTGAGGCACAAAGACTTGGTATAGAAGTCATCGCTGTTGATAAATATGAGAATGCACCTGCACATCTTGTAGCCAATCGCTCTTATGCAATAGACATGCAAGACAAAGAAGCGGTACTTGCACTTATAGAAAAAGAACAGCCTAGTTTTATCTTGCCAGAAGTTGAAGCCATTAGCATCGCAGCACTTTTTGAAGCAGAAGCAAGAGGTTTTCATGTGATCCCGAATGCTGAAGCCGTCAATAAAACAATGAACCGTAAGAACATCCGTGTGTTTGCCGCAGAAGAGCTGGGACTAAAAACAAGCGGGTATGAATTTGTTACCACACTTGAAGGGCTTAAATCTGCAGGTGAACGCATAGGTTTTCCTTGTGTCATCAAACCCGTGATGAGTTCATCTGGTCATGGACAAAGTATTGCAAGAACGGCTGATGACATAGAAAAATCATGGGAGATCGCAAAAGAGGCACGTGGTGATGCATCTGAACTCATTGTCGAAGAGTTTGTACCTTTTGACTATGAGATCACTCTTTTGACTGTACGTAACGAAACAGGAACAACTTTTTGTGAAGCCATTGGACATGTACAAAAAGACGGAGACTTCATCCTTTCATGGCAACCGATGCAAATGAGTCCTGAAGCACTTAAAAAAGCGCAAGAGATCGCTAAAGCAGTCACTGATGGTTTAGGTGGTCGCGGTATCTTTGGTGTGGAATTCTTTGTCAAAGATGATGAAGTCTACTTCTCGGAGCTCAGTCCACGCCCTCACGACACAGGGATGGTCACACTTATCACACAAAGCCAGAGCCAGTTTGCCCTGCATGTAAGAGCGGTACTTGGACTGCCTCTTGACTTTACATTCTATGGTTCAGGAGCCTGTGGCGCATATAAATCCAAAAATGAAAGCCATAACCCAACACTTGAAGTGCCGGACAATGCCTTTACTAAAGACAGTTTTGTAAGAGTCTTTGGAAAACCAGAATCACATGCAGGTCGTCGTATGGCTGTAAGCCTTGTATTTGATGAAGTAGAAGAAGCAAAAAGAAGAGCCACACAGATAGTAGAGAATATTTCAGACAACTAAGAGGATAAGCTATGAATATCGTATTACTTGACGCTAAAACATTAGGTGATGATTTAGACATTAGTAGTCTTGAGTCTTTTGGAACACTTACAGTATATCAAACCACCTCCAAAGAAGAGACACTTGAGCGTATCCAGATAGCAGATATTGTCATTACCAATAAAGTGGTCATCACTGCAAATATGATGGAAGAAATCCCTAGACTCAAACTTATCTGTATTGCTGCAACAGGTATGAACAATGTTGACCTGGACGCTGCCAAATTTAAAGGTATAGAGGTCAAAAATGTTGCAGGATATTCCACAAAAAGTGTGGTGCAGCATACCTTTGCCATGGCACTCTATCTACTAGAAAAAATGGCTTATTATGATGCAGTGGTAAAAGATGCTTCATGGAGTGAATCAGGGCTTTTTACAGATGTGAGTCGTCCATTTTATGAGATATCAGGAAAAAAATGGGGGATCATCGGTTTGGGCACCATAGGTCAAAAGGTCGCTAAAATTGCTACAGCTTTTGGTGCAGAAGTGAGTTACCACTCTACCAGCGGAAAAAATCTTAATCATGCCTACACGCATCAGAGCTTAGAATTTATACTAAAAGACTGTGACATCATTTCCATCCATGCACCACTCAACGATGATACCTATAACCTCATCAATAAAAACAACCTGCCCTATATGAAAGATGATGCGATTCTGTTAAATTTGGGACGAGGCGGGATTATCAATGAAACAGATTTGGCCTTTGAACTGGACAGAAGAACATTATACGCTGGGTTAGATGTACTGGAACAAGAACCTATGACGTTGAACAATAGACTTAACGAAGTTAGACACAAAGAGAGACTCCTCATCACTCCACATATGGCTTGGGCAAGTATCGAAGCTAGAAAGAAGCTTCTTGAAGGTATTGTAGAAAATATTCGTGTATTTATGGAGAAATAATGGTAGACGTACTGATCATCGGTTCAGGGGGTGCAGGACTCACCGCTGCACTTGCAGCAAAAAAAGAGGGTGCTTCTGTCACTGTAGTAGGTAAAACCTACCCTACCAACTCACAAACATCGATGGCACAAGGAGGCATGAACGCTGCCCTTGGCAATGTAGGTGAAGACGATGTAAGTTCTCACATCGCAGATACGATCAAATCTGCACATGGGCTTTGTGATGAATATATGGTCAGACAGATGTGTACAGATGCTCCTGAAACCATAGAATGGCTAGAGAGCTTAGGTGTGCCCTTTTCAAGACTTGACAATGGGAAGATCGGTACTCAGACCATAGCTCAGCGTCAAATGGGTGGTGCGTCAGCCAAGCGTGCATGTTATGCCCAGGACTATACAGGTCTTAAAATACTCCATACTTTATATGACACATGCTTAAAGGAAGAGATAAACTTCTTGGATGAGTACTATCTTCTCAACCTTATCACTCAGGATGAGACTGCAAAAGGTGCTACATTTTTAGATATTCGTACAGGGGAAGTAAAGCAGATCAATGCAAAGTCTGTAGTCATGGCGACAGGCGGGTATGGCTCACTCTATCATGGGTTTACAACCAATGCTTACGGTTCTACTGGAGATGGTGTGGCTGCAGTACTGCGTGCAGGTGGAGCCGTATCTGATATGGAATTTATACAGTTTCACCCTACTGCGTTGAAACACTCTTGTATACTTGTCTCGGAAAGTGCCAGAGGGGAAGGAGGCTATCTGGTGAATGAATCAGGAAAACGTTTTGTAGATGAACTCAAACCCCGTGACGAAGTAGCACGTGCGATTTTCTCTCAAATGCAAGAAGGACAACGTGTCTTTTTGGATGTTCGCCATTTGGGAGAAGAAAAACTCATGGAGCTTCTTCCACAAGAGGTAGTGCTTTGTAAAATGCATGAACATGTTGATCCTGCCACAGATCTTATCCCTATCAAACCTGTCGCTCACTATACTATGGGCGGGATAGATGTAGATCATGCTTTAGAAGTAAACGGGATTAAAGGCTGTTTTGCTGTGGGTGAATGTTCTAATGCCAAAGTACATGGTGCCAATCGACTTGGTGGGAACTCTCTACTCGAAATCACATCTTTTGGAAGATTTGCAGGTGTAAATGCCTATAAATATGCTATGTCTACAAGTTCTGAACCTGAAGATGATACACAACGAAAGAAAGATACTGCAGCGATAGAAGCACTTTTATCACAAAAAGGGCATATGAATTTTTATCCATATAGAGAGATGTTAGGAAATATCTTTTATGAAAAGGTCGGTATTGTCAGGAAGAATGATAAACTCCAAGAGGCACTCAATGAAGTGATCTCTATGCAAGGTACACAAAAAGAGATGGGCATTGCAGACAAAAGCCAGACAAATAACCAGAATCTCATCGACTTTTTAGAGTTTCAAAATGCCCTGCTTCTGGCCCCTACCATCATCTCTGCAGCCATTGAAAGAGATGAAAGTCGTGGAGCGCACTACAAAGTTGGATTTGAAGGTGAGGATGAAGCACAGAAAAAACATATTGTACTCAAGTGGAAAAAGGAAGAAACATGCAAATAAAAATTCTTCGCTCTGAAACCGGTATCCATCAACTCTATACTTTGCCTGCAGGTGAAATACCTCTTTTGAATGCCTTGAGTTACATTAAAGAGACACAAGATGCCACACTTACATTTTCAGCTGGATGCCGTGCTTCAGTCTGTGGTACATGTGCTGTTCGTGTGAATGGAAGAGAAGAACTTGCCTGTGCCTATAAAGTCAAACCTGGAGATATCATAGAGCCACTCCAGTATCATCCTGTACTGCGTGATCTCAAAGTAGACAAACACAAAGCCAAAGAGACACTTTCTAAAAGTACCGCATGGCTGCACACTTCACAAGAGGCTTCACTCACGCACAGCGATGAAAAACTTTCTGAAACACAAACAGACTGTATACTCTGTGATTCATGCTACTCTGCTTGTCCTGTGTATGCTGTAAATCCCGACTTCTTAGGACCTTTTGCACTGACACGTGCCTATCGTTACAGCACAGATAAACGTGAAGGCAGCGTTAAAAATATCATAGATAATATTCAGAGTAATGGAGTGTGGGACTGTACCTTATGTGGAGAGTGTACTATGGTATGTCCCAAAGGTATAGACCCTAAAATGGACATCACCATGTTACGAGGTCTCTCTGTGCAAGAAGGCTACGATGACCCTTCTTTTGCTAACCAGAGTTTTGGGATGCCTGATTTTAGCGGTGGAGGATTTGGATTTGATCCAAATGCCGGATTTTAGATATCTCTAGGATCCACGATCTTTCCAGCGATAGCAGAAGCTGCAGCCACGGCTGAGTTCGCCAAGTAGATTTCAGATGTTCTGGCACCCATACGACCTACAAAGTTACGGTTGGTTGTAGCAACACAACGCTCACCATCACCAAGTATACCCATGTATCCACCCAAACATGCACCACAAGTAGGGTTAGAAACCACGGCACCTGCTTCGATAAGGATCTCTATCAAACCTTCATGTTGTGCTTGAAGAAGTATCTTTTGTGTAGCTGGCGTTACGATCATACGTGTATGACGTGCAACTCTTTTGCCTTTCACGATCTCAGCTGCGATACGCAGATCTTCTATACGTCCGTTTGTACAAGATCCGATCATCACTTGGTCTACTTTTAGATCATCTGCAACAGCCTGCTCTACAGGCTTACCGTTTGATGGCAAGAAAGGATAAGCGATCACTGGCGAAAGTGTCGAAGTATCTATGGTGATCACTTGACAGTACTCAGCATCTGCATCAGAAACATGGATCTTAGGTTCAGCTCTTAAACCGCCATTTGCCTCTTTTCTCTCCTCAAGGTATGCCAAAGTGATATCATCCACTGCAAAAATACCATTTTTAGCACCCGCCTCAATAACCATATTCGCGATAGAAAATCTATCTGCCATACCAAGATACTGGATCGCTTCACCTGTAAATTCAATGGCTTTATACAATGCACCATCCACACCTATCTGACGGATCAATTCCAAGATGATGTCTTTACCGTAGATGTGTTCACCAGGCTTTCCTGTCAACTCTACTTTAATCGTCTCAGGTACTTTAAACCAGTTACCGCCAGTGATCATTCCAAATGAAAGGTCTGTACTTCCCATACCCGTTGAAAATGCACCAAGTGCGCCATGCGTACAAGTATGACTGTCTGCACCGATGATCACATCACCAGGAACAACAAGCCCTTTTTCTGGAAGCAACGCATGCTCGATACCCATATCTTTTTCATCAAAAAAGTATTTCATATCATGCTTATAAGCAAAATCTCTAGAGATCTTTGCCTGGTTAGCTGACGCGATATCTTTTGCCGGAATATAATGATCCATCACGATACAAAAGTTATCAGGTCTTGCCATCTTTTCTGCACCAGACTCTTCAAATGCTCTAATGGAGATAGGTGTTGTAATATCATTTCCGATGATCATATCGATATCTACTCTAACGATCTCTCCTGCATGTACTTCACGACCTGCATGTTCTGAAAAAATCTTTTCTGTCATAGTTTGTGCCATAAATTGTCCTTCGTTCTTCATAATGTATATAATAAATAATTACGCGAATTATAGCGAAAAAAAATTATGCTAGAATTTCACAACAATTATGAAGAAAGACTCAAATGAAATTATACGAACTCAAAGCCATCGCCAAACGTCTCAATGACTTCTCTTTCATTAGCCGTGCAAGACGTGTAGAGGACAATACTTTAGAGTTGGTATTTGATAAATCAGACAGCTATTTCTTCAACATGACCAGAGGACACAGCCTTATTTATAAAGCTCCTTCTCAAAGACCGCTTCAGGGCTACAATGCACCTTTTGACACCCTGCTTCATACACTCTTGTCTGCAAGTAAGATCATCTCCGTGGATGTAC
>NZ_JBFENQ010000097.1:0-6927 GCF_041551015.1 Sulfurovum sp.
AAATACTTAGAGTAATGGGATTGATAATGAAGAAAGATATTCTCAGTCGGTATGAACGTAATACTAACGGTGATATACTCATTGATATAACTGCTGATAGAATAGAAGATCTATTTAATCACTTTGATAGAAGTGCACCTTACATACTACGGGATCTTGATCAGGATCTTGTAAACTATATCATTGAGAGTGCAAAAGAACTGGATAAAGAACCGTTCATTATTCGCTTTACACTAAACAGTCTGCCAGATGAAACAGAACTCTCCAATATCAGACGCAGTATTAATGGTTTCTTTATATCTCTTGTGGAGGCTGAAAAAAACAAGTTTAGACAGATGACTCGTAAATCGTTTATTTTATTTTGCCTGGGCATTGGAATTTTATTTATTTCTATCTGGGTCAATCAAAAACTTGGATCGGACCGTAGCGTTATGACTGATGTATTTGCAGAGGGACTTACAGTTGCTGCGTGGGTTTCATTGTGGGAGGCTTTAGCGACATTTTTGATAAAATGGTTTCCACACCGTACTAATATTAATCTGTACCAGCGCTTAGCCAAGATCAAGTCTATTTTTCGGTCTCATTTAGGTAAATAGACAAGCTCTCTAACTCCTGTGCCTCATTCATTAGATCCTTCAACATCTATGCCTTTTTGCTGTATATTTTTGAGCAGCATAATCATAGTAAACCCACCGAAAACTACATACGAACTTCAATCCTTTAATTTATCTTATTAATATTTAACACTATTTGGATGTTTTTGTTATACTAGTAAAAGATAATATAAAATAAGGTATCTAATGGGCAGTGAGATCAGTCATAAAGAGTTTACAAAAGAAGATTTTATAGCGTTTAAAAAAGCTTTGTATGATGAACATGCCTATATAAAATCGTTATTTGATAAAGGCTCAGAACTTTTTTCTGACAAATACCGTATCGGTTATGAATTGGAAGCTTGCATTCTCACAAGTGAAAATCGTCCCAATCCCATAAACAAAAATATACTGGATGATATTGATTCCCCTCTTTTTACCAATGAACTAGCGAAGTATAACCTTGAGATCAATGGAAATGTTT
This sequence comes from Sulfurovum sp., assembly GCF_041551015.1. Lineage (GTDB taxonomy): Bacteria > Campylobacterota > Campylobacteria > Campylobacterales > Sulfurovaceae > Sulfurovum. The sequence goes on from NZ_JBFENQ010000097.1 coordinate 1,078, forward strand.
TTAAACTTGATAATGAAGCCCCTGAAAAGTTAAACAAAGACCTTCTCTCACTTTGGGAGCAAGGTCAGAATTCAGCTAAAAAATTTGATGCAAAACTTGGACTCTTTGGTGTACTTCCCTCTTTGAAACTTGAACATTTTAACAAAGAACTGTATCAGTCTGATATGCATAGATATACTCTAGTATCTCAGCGTATAAAAGAGTTAAGACATGAAAGTGTCAAGATCCTTTTTCATGGTGAAGATGAGATATCATTACAAAAAGATGACGTGATGTTTGAAGCACTGGGAACCTCATTACAGATTCACTTTCAAATTCCGTTTGATCAAGCTGTTGAATATTATCACGCTGCACTGATGGCATCTGTTGTACTACTTGGATTTGGGGCAAACTCTCCTTTGGTTTTAGGTAAAAAGGCTTGGCATGAATCTCGCATCGCCATTTTTGAACAATCTGTAGATACAAGAGATAAAAAAAGAAGAGATCATGGTGATGAGACAAGGGTCCATTTTGCACATGGCTACATAGAGAGTTGGCTAGACTTGTTTGAACAAAACAAAATGTTTAAAATTATTTTTGCAGATGTAAGGAACAAACCTGTAAACGACCTACATCATTTCAATCTACATAATGGTACGATCTGGAGATGGATACGCCCTATTTTAGGAGAAGACAAAGATGGTAAACATACACTGAGACTTGAACTTCGTGTACTACCCTCTGGACCTACGCTTATAGATACACAGGTCAACATATGGTTTTTTATCGGCCTGATTGAAGGCCTGGTAAGATCAAAGATTGACCTTAAAAAAATGCCATTTGAAACGTTGAAAGATGATTTTTACTCTGTAGCAAAAACAGGGTTGAACGCTGAGTTTCATGAACCTAAAAATGCTCAAAAAGTCTCTTTGAAAGAGTGGATATTAAACGATGGACTGGCACTTACAAAAATAGGGCTTGACTCTTTGGGTATCTATGATGTAGATGAGTATATAGATACCATAGAGCAAAGAACTAAAAATGGACAAAACGGTGCTTCATGGCAACTTGAACATTTCAAAAAATATAACAGCATAGTTAAACTTATGGAGGATTATATGCAAAATTCCGAACAAAATATTCCTGTACACAAATGGAGTCTATAGATGAGTAATTTAACGATACTTGACCATATACCCAGTGCATTCCTCTCTATCTCTCATCGTGAGATAAAAGAGCTTTTTGATACACCTACACTGATACACTTAAAAGGTGAGAAACAGGCTGCACTATTCATCTCCATCCTGTTGCATGGCAATGAATATAGTGGACTTCAGATCATGCAGGAGATACTAAAAAAATACCAAACCACTGATGGTTATAAACTGCCAAGGGGCATATGGCTTTTTATAGGTAATGTAGATGCTGCACAAATGGGTGTGAGACTGAGAGATGGACAAATAGACTTTAATCGTGCATGGCCAGGTACAACTGAACCTGACTCAGATACAGCGATATTAATACGGGAAGTGATGGATAGGATCACCCAAGATGAGCTATTTGCTTCTATTGACCTGCACAACAATACAGGTAAAAACCCTCCTTATGGGTGTATATCTGTAGTGAATGAGAAGAACAAATACCTCTCTAGCTTTTTTAACCACATTGCTATGGTGTTTCAATCACCCAAAGGTGTCTCAACCATGGCATTTGATGATATCTGTCCGGCTATCACCCTTGAATGTTCAACCCCGGGAAATCTACCTGCGATCAAAAGAGCATTTGAACTTATAGATGATCTGATGCATATGGATCACTTTCCTGAAAAACCACTTCCGGCTCATGATCTTCAGTTGGTTAAGAACAGCGCTACGATCAAGATCAATGCGGATGTAACTTTCTGTTTTGAAGACGATGAGTATAGTGATACTCTTGGCTATGATCTTACATTGGTCAAAAATTTTGACCATCATAATTTTACTCGATTAGAGAAAAATGAAATATTTGCCTATTCAAAAGTTGCTAAGCCGTTTTTAGTACTTTCATCGGATGATCAGGATATCACAGAGGAGATCATCCAAAATAACAATGGAAAAATATCGCTTAAAAAAGCTCTGATGCCAGCCATGATCTCTATGGATAAAAAGATAGTACTACAAGACTGTTTATGCTATCTACTGGAAGATTATTAGGAATTTACACACTCTTTAGAAGGAAAGATTTAATTATTATTATAAAAAACAGAATAAATAAGTCATAATAAAATGTACAGCTTAATTCTCAATGATATCCTTCTTCAAAAGCAACAGATAGATCGCCACTGAGATACCCGCAGAGCCCAATATCATCAGCATCACCATTATCTGATACCGTACAGCGATCAAAGGATCAACACCTGAAAGTATCTGACCTGTCATCATCCCTGGTAGTGATACCAATCCTACTGCAAAAAGTGCATTGATTATGGGGATGAGTGCTGCTTTATAAGATGTGGCTCTGGCATCGATATAACCATTCCCTCTGCTTATTTCACTCTCAAACCTTTCTGCAGATATACTCACTGCGTTCATAGAGTTAGCAAATATCATCCCTGCTATAGGTATAAGAAATCTTGGTTCATACCAGGGATTCAGGTCCAATACACCAAAAACTACCATCCCCAACGAAAAAAATCCACCAACAAAAATAGAGATAAATGCATGGAAGTAGAGTGACTTATATCGTTTTTGCACTGGACGCAAAGTAATCATACTCGCTGCAATGAGCATGATAGAAAGTATCAAGATCACAAGATAGGGAGAATCGGCATCAAAAATATAAGTTAATACATACCCTATCAACATCAATTGTATCAGCATTCTGAACAGAGCATAAAAAAGCGTAGCCTTATCTTGTGTCCAACGCATATAGACTACGATAACCACAGCAACCGGTATCATGACCCATAAAAGATCTAAAAGTGAGATGTTGTAAATTGATGTATTCATATTATAATTATAGCAAGTTAAACACACGATAAATTATAAAATGGTAGTTCTGACCTAAGACAAATTATCACTCTAAATCAAATATGACATTAATTTGACATAAAAAATATATAATACACTTATGCATTATAAACAAGTATTATCCAAACTAAAACAATTACAACCCATCGATAAAGCTGTAGTAAGTACACTCTATGCTCTTTCACAAAAAAGTCTCACAACCGCAATAATATTTACGATACTGATAACAATATTTTTATATTCTGAACTTTCATATAGCATTGTCCTATGGGCTAGTGTGTTAGTTCCATTTTTATTATTTAGACTCTATCAGACGTATCTTTTTAAGAAAAATCCTCAATTATATTCCATAGAAATATGGTATAAAAAATTCATGATATATGCTTTTGTAACCGGATTGATGGTCTCAATACTTGGTTTCGTATATATACATTATGTAGATGCATATCATCAACTTTTTATCCTAGCATCTTTATTAGGGCTCACAGCAGGTGCTACAACTTCATTATCTTCAGATTTTCGCATTGCTATTGCTTATATTAGTATTATTATGATTCCTTTAATTTTATCTATGATAATGATCAATACATCATTATCCTTGATACTTGCCATACTCATGATATTATTTTTCTTATCTCAAGCAGTTATGATACGCCAAAACTATGCACAAACACAAAAAATTAAAGAATTAAAAGTACAAAAAGACTTGCTAGACAACTTATTTTCTGAAGCTCCTCTTGGAATGTTCTCTTATGATAAAAATTTAAACATGTTGTATGCAAATAGACAATTACATGATATATTTGAGTATGAAAATAGAGCTATAACGGGGATGAACCTCAATTCTCTCTTTGATTCAACTATAATAGACGTATTTTATAATATTCTTAGACAAGGTACTCAATCATATTCAGGACCTTACATCACTACCAATGATGGTGATCTTTGGATAGAAATAACAGGCTTTCCTTTTAAAAATGCTAATGATGATATTCTTGGTGGTATAGGAATTATAAAAGATAAAACCAAAGAATATACACACAAAAAAGAGCTTGAATCCCTACACAAAAAACTTCAAGATCAAATAGAACATAACCAATTTCTCTTAGATGAAAACAAACGATTCATCGCTGATATGGTTCATCAAATAAGAACACCTCTCTCCGTTATCATGACAAATTCCTCTCTTGTAGAGATGAAAACAGGGAACCAAGTCTCTTCTTATATCACACAAATACATTCAGCTATTAATATGCTCTCTAACTCTTATGAAGACCTCTCCTATATCATTACAAATGATACAATAGAATACAAACATACAGATATTAATTTAACAGATTTTCTCAATGATAGAATTGACTTTTTTGAAGTCATTGCCCATGCTAATAACAAAAGTATTATTACCAATATCGATAATAATATAAATGTAACTATGAATGATACAGAGCTAGAGAGACTCATCGATAACAACCTCTCTAATGCCATTAAACATAGTTTTGATAAAAGTGAAATAGAAATTGTATTGGAAAAAAATAATTCAGAAATAGCCTTACAGTTTATTTCTAAAGGCGAAAATATAAGGAAGGTCTCTAAAGTATTTCAAAAAAATTATACAGAGTCCTATGGGGCTAAAAGAAGTTTAGGATTGGGATTAAATATGGTAAAAACTATTTGTAAGAAAAACAACATCCACTATAGTGCTCACTCTAAAGATAACACCAATACATTCACCTATATTTTTAAAGTTTAATTTGAAGACAATCTTCTTAAATATAAGAATAATCCAAGAGGGTACAAATTGAAATAAGACACGATCTGCCATAATTAGAAACTCACAAGTACATAACAGTTATAAGGGAAATATAGACGTAATAAAATATCTAAAAATATTGATGCAAATTCGCAAAAAAAGAGTAAAATTTGAAAAAATATTTTGGAGAAAAACTTGTCAACACTTACAGTGAGTAATTACACTCTCAAACACTTCGATCTAAATGCTAAGAAAAGTATGGATAGCTATCTAAAAGTGATCAATGTTGATGTTAGTGACTATACATTTGCATGTAATTACATTTGGCTCTCAACAGCCAGTGGTTTTTATACAATAGTCAATGATACATTCTGTCTATTTATCCTTACTTCAGGTGAATTATCAATGCTTCTTCCACCTTTAGGTAAAAAAGAAAATACCTATGAAGCAATGCTTCAATGTTTTGAAATCATGAATGCACACAACAGCCATAAAAACTATTCTAAAATAGAATATATCCATGAAAATATGCTCGAAGGATTTGTTGATTATCTTGAAGAAGGTACACTCATTTTTGACATGCTTCAAGATTTCATTATAGAAAAAAAGCTTGTAGACTATATCTATAAAGTTGATGATCTTATCGAACTCAAAGGTGATCAATACAAATCAAAAAGAAATGAAATAAATAAGTTCAAAAAAGTGTATGACAACTATAGAGTAGAAATTTTGGATATTAATAAACATAAAGATGGTATTACCAGTCTATTCAATAAATGGGTAAGCGACAGAACAAAGTATATGCCAAAAGAAGAAGTTGAGACATTTTTAGATGGAATTTATTTTGAAAGATTTGCCATCAAACGACTTTTAAATGATTATCAAAACCTTGATGTGGTGGGAATGGTTCTGTATATAGATGAAGAGATCAAAGGTTTTACAGTAGGAGAGAGAATAAATGAGACAACTTCAAGTGTGATCATAGAAAAAACAGATTTTGAAGTACTGGGCTGTGCACAATTTATATTTAGAGAGTTTACAAAATATCTCAAAGAGATTTACCAAAGTGAATATATCAATGTAGGTGATGATATGGGGTTTGAGAATTTAAAA
>NZ_JBFENQ010000098.1:0-6915 GCF_041551015.1 Sulfurovum sp.
GCTAACATTGCATCAAGATTTCCAGTTGAACGTACTTCTACTACTGCCGTTACAACTGCATGCAATGCAACATATTTTAGATAGCTTGTAAGGTCTTCACAACCGTTCTCTTTCATGTTTTCTTCTATTTTTGTTTTTTGTATATCTGTTACTTTAAATCCAAGTTCTACAGATGCTTCCTCAGTTGATGAACCTGCAGGAGTAAGTGTAAATGCTTGAGTTTTAAGTGCGACTACTTTTACATATGCAGAAATGTCATCAAATCCATTTTCCAATGCTCTTAGATGTATCGTCTCTTTTTGCGATGGTGTTACATTAAAGTTTATATCAAGAGTTGTATCCATTAATATTTTTTTCCTTTAGGACTTTTGTAGGCCATCATATTGTAAATTCACTTAAAACCCTATTTTAACTTTAGGGGCATCATATTATGCTTTAATATTTAAGATATAAAAGCTACAATTCACCAATAGATTAATGACTAAAAAAGATTAAACACTATAAAGGTAATACATATGACAAACACAAGTGCGTTAGAATTAGTACAAGATGAAAACATATCTGCTGAAATTCTAGATGAATTAAGTACAGACGAGAATCCATTTGTTCGTGTGAGAGTTGCTGCACATATGAATACATCACCTGAAACATTAGTTAAGCTTAGTAAAGATGAGACTCCTATAGTTAAACAGTTTGTTGCCGAACACCTAAATACCCCTGCAGATATTTTAGTTGAATTAACTAAAGACAGTGATATGTCATATTGGGTTGCTGGGAATCCAAATACACCAGTAGAACTATTAAATAAATTCAGTAAAGATGAACATGAAAATGTTCGTTCATCTGTTGCCGTAAACCCAAGTACACCTGCAGCAACATTATCAATACTCTGTTGTGACGAGAATGAAGATGTCAGAGCAGCCGTTGCGAAAAATGTAAAAACACCAGTTGCCGTTTTAAATAAATTGAGTAAAGATGCAGCAGAAAGTGTCCGAGAAGCTGTTGAAAAAAATCCAACCTACACAAGTTAAAACAATAGTATAACTTTTCTAATCATTGGAAAGTTAAAAGGGAGGGGAAATAGTTTTTAGTCCCACTCCTCATCATCTTCATCATTTATACCAAGATTATCCATAAACTGCTCTGCCAAGATGTTAGCTTTTTTATAAAACTTATCTGCGATCTCAGGAACAAAGAGTCGATAGACCGTCTCATGAAAAAGTTTTAACCAACGCTCAAAATGTTCCTCAGTAAGCGGTCCTAAAAATGCATGCGGAGGGAAAGGGTGTCCCTGATAAGGTGACTCCCCTGTCATCATCTGCATCCAAAAATTATAGAGTGTATTTAGATGTTCATACCATTTGCCATTATTTAAATCATTTCCCAGGGCTTTGACAAAAATAGGACTTAATATATCATCCTTAAGTACGATCGTATAAAATTCACGCACCATCTCTTCTATCTTGCCTCTATCTACTGTATCATAAGGCATCGTATCTCCTAATATTAATGATAAGAGTATAGCTAAACTATACTACAATAATGACGTATATCATGTTATAAGCTCGCTCATTCATGAATTACCAAAGTTTACTTATGCTTTATGAAACCCAAGTATATGCCCAAAAAGTTTATCTTCTGTGAGTCCCATTTTCGCTGATGTCATTAGGTTGTTATCTTGGTAGTATTTTAGTAATGCCTGTGGGTCTTGACCTGTCATTGTAGCTTGATAACCCAGTGCAGCAATTACCTCTTGCTCATGAACATCAATACCCTCTTTTTTAGCTAGAGCTTCAACAATAAGAGCCATTTTTATACTTTTTTTTGCATCTTCGCGTACAGATTCTCTAAGCTCTTTAAATTTTCCCTTATCTTCCATATACGATTTATGTTGTTCTTCAGTGAACCCCCTTGTCTTTTCACGGACCTTTGCATCTATCTCTTGTTCTACTATATTATTTGGTAGAGTGAAGTCAAATTTTTCAAGTAAAGCTGCTACGATCTTTGGCTTTAGTTCGCTCATATAAATTTGTGAAAGTTCTTCCGCTGTTACTTGTTCTGCAAATTGTTTCTTAAGTGTATCAAGTGTTGCATCTGGTTTTTGAAGTACTTTTTGTGCAAAAGCATCATCTATGGTTTCTGCTTTCTGTTCTTGTATTTCATGAAGTTTTACTACAAATTTAGCTTCTTTTCCAGCTAAATCATCTGCTGAGTAATCCTTTGGAAAGCTAACAATAACATCTCTTTCTTCACCATACTCCATGCCAATAAGTTGTTCTTCAAATCCAGGTATAAATTGCTTAGAACCAACTTTAAGTTTAAACTTCTCAGCACTACCGCCTTCAAAAGGTTTATCATCTATATAACCTGTAAAATCAATAACAGCAACATCACCATTTTCAATAGGTTTAGCTTTTTCAAGTTTAGTAAATGGTGCTTGTTTTTGAGCAAATTCTAAAAGCTTCGCTTCTACAGCCTCAGGACTTGCAGTAGGTTTTGTGTAAGCAGGCGCGATCTCTTTATAATCAATATCAACATTGATTTCAGGACTAACAGCTACTTCTACTTCAAAGTAAATACAATTTTCTTGTTGCTCATACTTTTTAAGTCCTGGTTGACCTAAAATATTTTCTACGTCTAAATTACCTTCTTTAATCCCAGCATTGATGAAGTCTTGAAATACTTGTCCTGCTGCGTCTTGTTCAACATTTTCACCTGAAGAATCATCATTTTTTTCTGCTTTAGCTGCTTCTTCTTTAAGTTTAGCAACCTTTTCTTCAATCACACTATTATCAACAGTACCGCTCATAATAAAGTTTACATCATCTACTTTTTCTACTGTAATTTTCACTACAATCCTTTTTGTTTTAATTGCGTAATTTTAGCATTATTGTCTATAATTAACTTTAAGTCCAAAATAGCCAAGTTAATAGTATAAGGTTATTTAAATTTACAGTTTCAAACTATAGAATTATTTTGATTTTAGAAGTGGCATAACTTTTATTTTACAGTGAAAAGTTTGTTATGTGAAGATTTGAATTGATACTATTGTTAGATGATAAGAGAGATTATTTAGCTTAGTCACCCCAAAAGGGTGACTAAAGTCTTGAAGAACTTAGCCTTCTTGACCAGCCATTTCCATTGTAATACAATTACGATCAAGCATGTCAGAACAAACGTATACACAAAGTGCACACCCTTTACATCTATCTTCATCTACCCATGACGTGTTGTGTTCTTTATCGAACATCAGCGTATTCGCTTCTGGACAATATAAAGTACACGTGTTACATTTATATTCAGCACATTTGTCTGCATCTACTTTTGCTACATAATACATCTATTTCCTTCCTTATATGTCAAATCTGACAATTAACTCAGAACCACTGATATCTACAGAGTCAGCCATCTCAAAAGTTTTATTAATAACGTTCATATTCGCTTCAAGCAATTGTTCTTTTTTCTTAAACTTTTTCTCAATAGCAGAATCCAGCATAGCTGTACCACCAGAAGAAACGAATGAAGTTCCTAAGAATCTTTCTCTTACCGCTGCTTCAATGTTTTCAGTTGTTACAAGTTTTGTAAGACCAAGAAGCATACCCATCATTGCCATGTTCGTCGCAAGTTCAGTACCTGCAATTTTTAGTGCTAATGCTGTTGCATCAAACTGAACAACAGTTGCATTTAGATCTTCAAGAACTTTAATGTCATCTTCATTAAGTACATCATGGTCAGTGTTGATAATGATCAAACTGTTTGGTTTTAGACCTGTATAGAAAGGCATAGTATATGATTTACCATGTGTAATAACTTGTGAGTGGTAGATCATAATAATGTCAGGGTAAACAACTTCACCCACTTCATAAATTGGCTGATTAGAAGCACGTACATATGCCTCAACCGGTGCCATACGCTTTTCAGAACCAAAGAATGGTACCAAAGATGCATATTTACCTGCGTTATCCATAGTAGAACCAAGGATGTGGGCAGTGGTTACAACACCCTGTCCACCTAATCCTGAGATTCTAATATTATATCGTTCTCTTTTCTTTTGCTCAGACATATTAAACCACCTCTGCTTTTTTTGCTCTTTTAGCCGATTTTTCTTCAGCTTCTACACGTTCGATCACTTCTCTAGCAGCATCTGTCATATACTCTTCAAACTGGAATCTTGTTTTCTCTTTCTCTTTTGCATCAGCAAATACATCTTCAGTAGGGATAGAGTACTCAATGTTACATGAAGTATACGCATGAATAAATGTTGGTCCTACTTCTCTAGCAACAAAGATCGCTCTTCTGATGATTTTTGCTGCTTTCTTGATGTTCGTCGGAGACATTCTAACAGTATACACACAACCAGCAGCTTTTGCCAACTCAGTTGCAGGCATTTTCTCACCTTTTTTACCTAGTGGAGCCATCTTAAGGATAGCACCTTTAGGAGACATACCAGACTCTTGACCACCAGTATTTCCATAAACTTCGTTATCAAGCATAATCGTTGTGAATTTCTCACCACGGATCCATGAGTGCATAGTCATAGAGAAACCGATATCCATAGTACCACCGTCACCGGCAATAGTAATAACATCTTTTTGCTTATCAGGGAAACGTAGTCTAAATGCACGTGTCAAACCAGAAGCCATAGCATTTTGGTCACCGTAGTTACCATAAATAAATGGAACAGCAGCTTGAGAAATAGCCAAACGACCACATCCAGCTGTACCTAATGTTACAGTCTCTTCAGGTTGTGGAAGTGAAGCAAAAATCAATCTGATGTAATATGCCATCCAACAACCAGAACACATTGGGTGTTCTTCCATTAACTCTTTGAACTGTCCCATGTTACCTGGACCAGCTTCATCTTGAGTCTTTCCAAATGGACCGTAGTCAACTAACTCTACATAATCTTTTGGTAAATATCTTTTAAATCTCTCTGCCGGAGTTATATATTTTAAGCTCATTTTATCCCCTTCTTATAGTTTTAGATCGTACTCTAGGCCAAGAGCAGTATGAATTTCTTTCATGATCAATTCCACTGGAAGTGTCATACCACCGTATACTCTTGGACCCTCTACAACAATTCCACCATTTGGAATAGCTGCTTTAACTTCTTTACATAACCAACCAATAATGTTGTGTTCAGGAACAATTACTGCTTTAGCATTCTTTAATGCATCTCTGATTTCGTTAGTTGGGAATGGTCTGATTGCTTTTACTTTAATAAAACCAACACTTAAGCCATCTTCTTGAGCATATCTGTGAGCTTCTCTACATTGTGCTGCAGCACAACCAGAACCAAGAACAAATACATCAGCATCAGGGTTTTGAACTTCGATTGGTCCACCAAGGTACTCATAGATATATTTCATCGCACGAGAATTTGAATCCCAAATCTCTTGCTGCCATACTGAGTGAATCAAGTAAGACATAAAGTTTGACTTTTGAACTGGAGCATCACGTTGGATTCTAGCTGGTGGAGTTTCATTATCCATAGCTGGAACTGGTGCTGCAACTGGATCAAAGTCATTTAGACAAATATCATCAGCTGTCATATCAACATAACCCTTAGCGTGTGTTACGAAGAATCCTTCTGTTGCAACCGCTACTGGAATATATACATCAACTTTTTCTGTAATAGCAAATGCTGCCAATGTATAGTCAAATGTATCTTGCTGGTTTTCAGCATGAAGCATTACAGCACCACAGTGCATCATGTATGCCATTTCGATATTATCTGGCTGGATTGATAACGGTGCATTTACAACACGAGTCAAAATACCAAGTACTGCTGGAACTCTATGTCCTGACCATGATACGATTGCCTCTAAACCTCTAAGAAGTCCTGGTCCTGATGTTGCTGTAAATAGACGCACACCTGCTCTTGCAGCACCAGCGATAGCTGACATAGTACCAAGTTCTTCTTCAGCTCTATAGTACTCTTTAATGTGACCTTGAGCATAAATATCACCAACAAGGTGCATTACCTCTGATTGTGGTGTAATAGGATACGCAATCGCCATATCTACGTTTGCTCTTTTAACAGCTTCTGCCATCGCCTGTGCACCTGTAATAAAGTGCTGCTCTCTTGGAGCCTCTTTTAATAAGTAATTAATATCTACTTTTTTCTTTTCTAATTGTGGTCTTTGACTTGCATCCATTGATTTTCTCCTTTATTCGACTTCAGTAACGTGCTCACCTTTTTTGGTCATGATGAGACTTCTATACTCGCCATAATCAGCCGGTGATAATGTACTGTAATCTTCTTTTTGTAAAGATGGATTTTCAGGTGGTAGAGTAGCTTCCCACTCAATGCCTAATTTATTTCTTTCTTCAATTACGATCTCTTTGAACTTTTGAATGTCTGATGCATGTAGATCTCTAATAGATGCCATTGCTTCTTCATGTCCCATATAAGCACATAATGCTGTTGTATAACAATCAGTACCAGCACGGATCATTCTAAGTGAAAGATTTGCATAGTGACAATGCACACCAACAAACACACAAGCTTTGATTCTGTTATCTAAGATTGTTAGATTTGGGTGATTTGGATTGATTTCAGCCTTAACATCGATTTTTGGATATTTTGGTCTGTAATCTGGCATTGGAATGATTTTACAGTTTGGAATCTCAGATGCAAGATCCAAAATTGCCGCAGCTTTTTCCGCAACGTCATCTTTCCAGTCCCATAAAACTTGTGGACCAGGGAAGATTGTTGGGTTGTCTCTTGTAAGTAATGCTACAGCAGCATCTCTCATTGCCTCTTCAGGCGTAACAATATTACCATAAAGTAAAGCTTCACCCTCTTTTGGAAGCTCTACCCCCATTGCCGGTGCTGACTGTGGCATATACCCAGCAGGACCTTCTGTTACGATTTTCGTCATAGTTGACTCCTTATATGTATGAAGTTTCGAA
>NZ_JBFENQ010000099.1:0-6848 GCF_041551015.1 Sulfurovum sp.
ACTAAGTGCCTCTATACGCCTCTCATAAGTATTTGTAGGACTATCAAGATAGGTTTTCTTAGGGGTTTCTATAGTATCTGTATGATTTTCTTCTGTCTCTTCTCCACAAGTATTAAAAAGAAAGATACTTAAAATGATGAAAATAAGGATGCTTATATTTTTCATGAGGGTCCCTTTAATATTTTATAACGTTTATTATTGTAGCTATACTTACTTAAGTATTTTATAGAGAAGAAAAACATAACATAATAAAACATTTATTTTCTATTACAATTTGTCATATTTTTTACCTACTCCATACTTTTCTGTCAGAATACAAATATGAAACCTACATCAAAAGAAGTACTTGAAAAAATCAGTAAACACTGTTCTAATCAGCTAACGTTATACAAGTTCAATACAACTACACTACAAATAAGTGAAAAGTATAGAGAAGGTAGACTGACAGCATTAGAATATCTGGGCGAGCTTACTTATTACTATCTGCAGGAAGAAAAGAGGATACAAGAACAGTTTAAGGATCAAGTAACTAAGCAACTAAAGCTTCACTCTTACCTTGATGATACAGAGTATAAACGTGGTCTGTATGATACGTTAAATGAAGTATTAGATTTTTGACTGTTATGTGGGAGTAATGTTCAGCCTATTAAAGTGAATGGTATTTCTACCTACTTTAATAGACGTAAACTTTTATATATTTAGAAGAGTTTTAGTTATTTTGCCTTAAGCTTTTCAGCCATTTTACAGCCCTCTTCAGAACCATGTTTACATGCTTTACCGTAGTATTCGATCGCTTTTGAGATATCTTTCTCTAGTACTTCGCCCTTCTCGTATTTCATTGCTACTGAAAAACATCCGAAATAGTCTCCTGCATTATTACAGTCATCCATAAAATCTTGAATTATCTCCATCGGATTCGATTCTTCACTGAACTCATCATCAAGATCATCATTAGACTCTGCATTTGCAAAGGCACTCATACCTAATAAAAGTATTCCTGCAAGTAATATTTTTTTCATTAGTATCCCTATTTTATAATTTCATGAAGAAAGTATACAATTAAAATGTCAAAAAAATGTCATATGACTATAAAAAAGTATTTTGATATATTGTGTGAGTAGAATGATTACAGATTTAAAGGGTAAAATCTCTTTATGCAATTCTTTTTAGTGTATTAGATTTTTCTTCATATTCTTCTTTATTTATCTCACCATTTGCATAACGTCTATCAAGTATGTCTTGTGCAGAAGAATGCCCTTCTGTGTTTTTAGTAGAAGTTTTTAAAAAATAAAATAGAATAAAGCCTAACACTATCATAATACACCATATACTAAATCCCATGCCCCAACCATGTCCTGCATACCCCATACTTTATCCTTTTCGAGAATTTCTTATATAAAGTATAGAGCTTGAGTGTGCAATCACTGTGTAAAAGATTTTTAACTTTCGATTTTAGAACTACTCTTAAGTTTTTTGAGGCACAATAAAAAACAATAATGAACTAAATGAGGAATAATTATATGTCAATGGCAGAACAGACAAAAAAAATATTGTTATCACTTTTATTTTCTTTGATCGCATTTGGAGTTATGATAGCATTTTTTACACTCCAGCAGTCACTGATGGTTGCCGCAATAGTACTTATGGTGACACTTTGGACCAATGAAGGATTACCTCTTGCAGTAGTTTCACTGTTACCTATTATATTATTCCCTGCTGCGGGAGTATTGTCTACAAAAGAGACGGCAGTTAATTATGCAAACCCTATTATCTACCTTTTTTTAGGTGGATTTTTGATTGCGATTGCTGTAGAAAAAACAGGTCTGCACAAAGTGATTGCCAGCAGAATACTTAATCTTTTTCCAAGTTCTGTTAGAGGTATTATCTTTGCGCTGATCATTACATCAGGTCTTTTGAGTTCAGTTCTTTCCAATACTACTACTACCCTGCTCTTACTTCCTATCGCTCTGTTTCTTACTGAAGATATAAAACTCAAAATGCGTCTGGCACTAGGTATCGCTTATGGAGCAAGTATTGGGGGTATTTTGACACCTATCGGTACACCGCCAAACCTCATACTTCTTGGTATTATGGAAGAGTTTGGTATGGAGGCTATCCCATTTGTACAGTGGATATATATGGTTGCACCTTTAGTTCTTATAATGTTTGTAGTCGTGGGGTTTGTTTTGGGATTAGGTGTTAAAAATTTACACATTGAAGCGGATCTAAGTGTCAAATCTCTTAAAAGTGATCAAAAGAAAGTACTCTATGTCATTTTTGGACTGATCGTAGTACTTTTAGTGAATGCGCCTATCAAACCATACTATAATGGATTGGGATTGAGTGAACCAGGTATACTTCTTACTGCAGGACTGCTTCTTTTTGCCCCGCCTTTTTCTATATTGGATTGGATGAATGACAGAGAACGTATTCCTTACCGTATTATGTTTCTTTTTGGTGCCGGTTTTGCAATAGCGGCTGCAGTCACAAAGACAGGGATGGCCGAAGAGATTGCCTCACATCTTATCACCTTCTCGAATATACCTATGGTTCTTTTTTTACTTATCATTGCTACGATGGTGACCTTCACTACTGAGATCACAAGTAATACTGCACTGATCTCTATCATGCTTCCTATACTTTATAAGGTAGCAGAACAAATGGGCTACGATGCAACACTGATTATGATGGTCGCAACGATCTGTGCTTCTTATGCTTTCATGCTGCCTATCGCTACCCCGCCTAATGCCATAGCAATGAGCTCTGGTGCAGTCTCTGTCAAAACAATGGCGATGTATGGTATTGTTTTTAATATAGTTGGTATTGCGTTCATTGTTGCTATTGCACAGTCATTTTGGCGCCACTTACTATAGATATTATTACTGTAAGTGGAATTATTCTATTCCATTTCTAATGTCATCAGATACATATCTTTCTTCACCATCGACTACCGATACTGTAATATTTAGCTTTCTATTCACTACCAAGGGTTATCGCTCCAAGCGCGACATTAGCATTGTCTATACTCAAACGCTCATTTCTGTAAATTGGGTAATTTATGCTAAGTGCATTATAGGCTCGCATGAGTAACTGACGATTTTCAAATAGACCACCACTGAGCGTTACACCATTAATACCGATATTTGCATCAGAGTCTTCTGCTTGTTGTGCAATGAAATCTGCCAAAGAATCAATAAAACCAAAACTAAGTAGATAGTCATCAAGTCCGGCAAGTTTAAAACTCATTACCGAGCGGATAGCAAGTCTTATATCTAGCTGATATCCTTCTTCTGTACTGATGACTTTATAATCGATACGGGGTCCTGATTTTCCACCAAACTCAATAGCTGTTGCTTCAAGTACTTCGCATGACTTCATTGCATCATTTCCAGCATACAAATCGATAAACACAGCTGCCATAGACCATATCTTAGTAATATCAGAAGTATGTTTTTTAAACTGTACCTGTACTATCTTCTCATATAAGTCGGGGAAAGTATTTTTGAAATTATTGACAAGGCGCATACCTCCCTCATCCATAGATGCTATCGCTTCAAGCATATCTCTTGGTTGAGTTATATCTTCATCTTTGAACAGCACCATAGGTGTATAACCAATCTTACTGGAAAAAGAAAAGATATGGGAAGTATGTTCACGGCTGAAATGTATGCCACAAAGGGCTTGTCCCTCAAGTGCATGTTCTACCATGATAGACCGTAGTGCTGCATGTGCCGGTTCAAAACTGATAGCACCATTGGCCTGAGATCTATCATCATTTGCTACATAACGTATGTAAGATTTGTTCTTCAAATCAAGTGATGTATTGATCTGCAAGCCATTTGCATCTCCATAAGCCTGAAAACCATCATACTTACAAAATGAAGGATTTTTTAAAGACATAGGAACGTTCCAAGGTAACATATCACGTCCGGATGTAATAATAAGATGTTCATCTAATGCAGTAGCTACACGGAGTGTCGGTATGTTATCAGAAAATACAGCATCAATGCCTTTATTATTCAATGCTGTCGAAAGAGCAAGTGTTATTTTATCATCGGCAAAGAAAACAGGGTAAAAAGGCTCGTTCAATTCATATTCAGAACGCATCATTAATTTTGCTTTTAAACGTACTGTAGGTTTTTCCACCATCATTAGAGAGTCTAACTCTCCTTGGGTGATGAGAAACTTTTCTGAAATATCTCTAGGATTACAAAACAGTACACCATCATTGCTGTGTACGTTAGAATTTAATAATGAAAAGCGACGAATGCCATTATAAGTAGGTAATGTAAGTTCACCCGTATCACTCAAAACATTTGCCAATTGCATGAAAAATGCTTCTTCAGTAGGAGCAGTAATTCCAGTAGATCTAGTTAGGTCCTCCATATTAAGAGACGTTTCACTAAATCCGCAAACAGAACATGGATTAAATGGATTGAGTGTCTTTACTACACTCTCTTGACATTCAGGACAATAGGGAACATTAAATGGCGTATGTCTATCAGGTAACGATACCGTATGAACCTCACTATCTTCTTCTTTATGTATCTCTTCTATTTTGTAATCACGTAAGAAAAGGGATTTAGGAACAAGTGTAGATATTTGCTCTGCTAATGTTTCAAGGGCAGCCTGGTCTCCTGCAGCTTCTATCCTATAGTGTGTACCTTCTTTATAAAGGGAAAGAGGGATAACAGAAAGTTCATTTATACGGTTTAATAGCCGTGTAAATAATCCATTATCATGGATATACTCAAATTTAAACGCTATATGCATCAAGTGCCCTGAAAGAGTTTGGAAGAATGGCTTGTATATCTACTTCGGCCTTTTTTATTGTATTTACACCCATAGTATGTAAATAATCCAAAAGTGTTTTTTCCATGAGTGGTACAGCATCAGCAACACCTTCAGACAGAGAAAATTCTGTTGCCTCTATAATTGTTGGTACGACTCCCATGATCATGGTCGGTGGACGATCACCCGCTAGATCCATCATGTTGAGCGTTTGCAGCATTTCAACTTCATGTGCACTACCCTGCCAGTTTACAGCATCAGGAACAGCATCAAAATCAAAGAAATAGACTTCTCCTGCTTGAACGCCTGGAGCATTGATCGTATCGATGATGATCAAATGGTCATACTCCACAATGATCGGGATGAGTCTTTGTGCAAGTGTTCCTCCATCAACAATATCTATTTGATGTTCACCCTTAAAACTGTATTTTTTACCTATATAATTGATAAAATGAACACCTATGCCCTCATCTCCAAAGAGGAGGTTTCCTATACCCAATACTAATATTTTCACTTATTATCTTCTTTATCGGATCTTTCTTGTTCTTTTTTTAGATGATAGTCATACCCTGTAAACATTACATCAAGTGCACTATGCTTAAATCGAATTGCAGACCAAATAACCAGATAGATATGGATAGGAATAAAGATCAAATAACCCCACATCGTAATATGATGAATATAGCGTACATTGGCAAGTCCTCCCATCCATGCTTCTACTGTACGCATAGATTCGTATAACAAGCCTCCAACACCCTGATGATAAACATGTACATAAAGTATCAGTCCCGTAACAGATGCCAATACAACTAAAACCATAATGGCAAAGTAGGTAATAAACTGCAAAGGTCCATAAAAACCTTTTTTACGTAATTCACCGATAAAAAAGTAAGATTTCAACGATATGATCCAAGATTTTAAACTAAAGACATCTTTCAGTGAACGCAATTCCCCTTCACTGTCTTTTCCAAAGAAGAAAAGATAGATACGCAGTAATCCAGAAGATATAAGGACAAACCCTAAGATAAAGTGCCACATTGCCCACTTTCCAAAGAGTAATTTATCACTTGATCCTTCAGAAGAAAGGAATGGATCTGCTATGTAAAAACCTGTAATAATAAGCCCTGTTATCACCAGTGCTCTTATCCAATGTAATATTCTATTGCCACTGCTGTAGACAAAATCAGGATGGTCTGATGTGTATTTTTCTATTTGTCCCATGATTTATTCCCTTTCTAATTCATTTTTATTAAAAAAATTATTTTAAGCTCTAGCAAGTTGCTCCACTGCTCATAGGATTTACTTTAAATTCACTGAGTTCCACACCCTTCATATCCATCACATGTACAGAACATGACATACATGGATCAAAAGAATGAATGACCCTAAGTACCTCAAGAGGCTTAGTAGGATCTTCAAGTTTCAACCCAACCAATGATGCTTCATATGGCCCAATAACACCATTACCATCCATAGGCCCTGCATTCCATGTTGTAGGCACAACTGCTTGGTAGTTTTCGATCAAACCGTTTTTAATACGTACCCAGTGACTAAGTGTACCACGAGGTACTTCACCTATGAAACGACCTGTATACTCTTTTGAAGGATCTATTTCAAATTTAGTGTATGTACTGTCATCTGTTTTAATATTTTCCACCAAAGAGTTAAAAGTAGTAATCGCATTATCTGAAATCAGTTTTGTCTGCAACATTCGTGCTGCTGTACGACCTAATGTCGTAAATAGTGCACCTACTGGCAATCCTGTACGTTTCAGGAAAGCACCGACTTCTACTTGGACTTTTTTGTTCCCTCTGGCATAATTGACGAGTAAACATGACAAAGGACCTACTTCCATCGCTTCACCATCATAACGTGGGGCTTTAACCCAAGAGTATTTCTTTGTCTCATCAATGATCTTTGCTTCACCATTTACAGTGTCACCATCAACAAAACCAGTATAGTCAGGCTCAGTTACACCATCCCAAGGTTGAAGGGAATTACTTCCTTTGTACCATGCATGTGTCACATCTTCTTCAATTTTCATATCATCAATATCA
>NZ_JBFENQ010000100.1:0-6837 GCF_041551015.1 Sulfurovum sp.
ATCTAAACAGATATTTTGAGTTTAAATTTATTTGTTAAGAGATTTGTATAGTGTTAGAAATTTATAAATGCAATAAAAACTATTAATTTATTTTTGTGTACCGTCTAGTACTGGAACAAACAGGCACTGCTCTATCGTTTCAGATGTGATACGGCCATTTTTCTTATAATAACGTGTGATGATATGATAATTTTCAGCCTCTTCTACAGGTGCAACCAATATACCGCCTTCAGCCAATTGTTCAAAAAGTACTTCGGGTATCTCTTTGGCCGTTGCTGAAAATAAGATACGTTCAAAAGGAGCATACTGCTTCCATCCTCTTTGCCCGTCATCAAAACGTGTAATAATGTTATTTATTTCAAGTTCAGAAAAACGGCTTTTCGCTTCCTTCAGAAGTTCATCTATACGTTCTATGGTAAATACACGACGACAGATCTTGCTGAGTATCGCTGCTTGATATCCGCTTCCACAGCCTACTTCAAGTACAGAGTCAACGCCTTCAAGCTCTAAGTGTTGTGTCATTTTAGCGACAGTTAAAGGAGAAGATATCCACTGGCTTGCTGCTAAGGGGAGAGCATCAAGTTGGTAAGAAAGATGTTTAAACTGTGAAGGGACAAAGGATTCTCTATCAACAGCCAACAATGCCTCTCTGACATGCTCATCCAATGCAAAATGTTTCTCGATCTCTACAACAAGATTCTGTCGCTGTCTCGCTTTTATCATAAATTAAAGTCCCTCATCCCAAATAATGCAGAAATTCTATCTAAAATCTAGTTAAAAAGGCTTTTGAGCTTATTTATCTTCCTCTAGTCCATCACTATATAGCGACGCATTTTCTTAATTTCTCGAAAGTCTATACTTCCCTCTACTACTTCTAATTCATCATTCATAGTCACTTCTCCTGCAGGAGAGATGATACAGGATGAACTTGCCATGTCTTCATCACAAGAGTTTGAGACGACAACATAACATTGGTTCATCACTGCAAGCGCCCGGGAAAGTACTTCCAAGTGTGTTTTACGCAGCTTGCCCCATCTCGAAGGGACAAATACTATATCCGCACCCTCTACCTGTTCCCATAACTCTTTAAAACGCAACTCAAAACAGATAAGTATGGCATATTTTACCCCGTCTATCTCAAAAGGTTTGATCTTCTTTTTTTTCCCTGCTTGAAAATAGAGATCTTCATCCCCAAGTTTAAAGAGTTTTACCTTCTCTTGTCGATGCACTATTTTATGCTTATGAATAACCACTGCCTGATTGACAAAATTATCACCCTCTTCAAGAATAAGTGTAAATACTACTATCTGTTCATCTACCTCTTTTTTCAGTGTTTTGAGGGCATTGGCTGAGAATTTTGCAGCCGTTGCCATATGCTCATAATCAAATGCGGTTAAAAATACTTCCGGTGCCACGACAATATGATTGTCTTGATGTTCTTTCAGATGAAAAAGAAGGGTATCCAGGTTCTCCTGATATCTTTTGTGAGAGGGAAGCTGTAACGTCACAACTTCCATTGCTTTAGGCATGCTTAACATGTGAAGACCTAAAAGTCATCCAGGTCCAGACTTCCTTTGGAATAGTTCGTTACATTCCCTTCAAAGAAGTTTGTTTTTTGATCATTGAATTGCGAGAAATTGTCTACCCACTTGATAGGGTGTTCTACATTGTATATTTTTTCAAGTCCTACGGCATGCAGTCTTTTATCTGCAAGGTGCTGGATATACTGTTCAATGATATCATCTGTAAGTCCAAGTATTTGTCCTTGGGTAATATATGCCCCCCATTCAGACTCAAGCTTCACTGCAGATCTAAACATTTCATACACTTCATCGATAAGCTCTTTGGTAAAAAGCTCTGGTCTCTCTTTCTTCGTAGAGTTGATCATGTTTTGGAACAAAAGCAGGTGCGTCACTTCATCTCTTTGAATGAAACGTATCATCTGTGCTGTTCCAAGCATTTTATCTGAGCGTGCAAGGGTATAGAGGTAAGCAAACCCACTGTAAAAGTAGATACCCTCAAGAATTTGATTGGCGAACATTGCTTTTACGATGTTTGTGTCTGTAGGATTATTTGAAAGCTCTTCATACACTTTAGCGATAGCATCATTTTTGCTCTTGAGCATCATATCTCTTCTCCAAAGCTCATAAATCTCTTTTGAGTTTGTCGAGATACTATCTACCATAACGGCATAACTCTGAGAGTGTAATGCCTCTTCAAATGCCTGTCTTACCAGGATAAGATTTACTTCCGGAGAAGTGATGAAAGGGTTCAGATTATCGATGATGTTATTGGTTTGAAGAGAGTCCATAAAAATAAGTTGCGCAAGTACTTTATCATACGCGGACTTCTCTGCATCAGTAAGATGTTTATAGTCATTGACATCACGTGTCATATCCACTTCTTTAGGGAACCAAGTATTGTTTAACATCATCTCCCATAGATTATAGGCCCATTGGTATTTAATATCATTTAGCTCAAATATGCCGGTAGGATCTCCACCAAATATCTTACGTTCACTTGTTTTTTCTTCAGAGTCAGGGTTATATATTCTTTTTCGTTCCATCTGTACACCTTGATAGTTTTTTCATCTATTATTTTAAAACATTATACACATTTTGGCTGATTATTTAGTTAGAAAAAGTCCATGAATTATTTAGAAAAAGACAAACTAAAATTACTACTTGAGATCGTAGCAGAGATGACATGTTCGAACATTATAATATAATCATTTCAAAACGAATGCATGGACAGAGGAGCCTAAGTAATGTATCGTAGGATAGCACCTTATGCTAAGCATAGTGATGATATCCATGTATCATTAAATAGGAGGTAAAGCACTTATGTATATGTGTTTATTCTTCCCATTTATGTTTATGAGGGTATCTCTCTGTTGAAAAATACTCTTGATCATAGTCTTCATCATCATCATAGTATTCATCTTCAGTATCTGCCCAACCAAAAAACTCATTGGTAAAAACCTTATCGTATCCCATCTCAACAAGCATATCATCAAGTTTTGAATAATCTGTACCTTTTCTTTTGCAGTAGCTCATGAGCGTTTGCATATCCTCTTCATCAACCCCATTTACTTTCAAAGCAAATTCAATTTCTTGAAAGGTCATCCCCTTCTCTCCTATTTTAAAATCGCTGCTCTATCAGCAGCTTATATGGAAGTTTTATTTTTTTCCATATTTAGAATTATATTTCAAAATCTAAGATTTTAAGCTAAAAAAAATCTTAATTTATCTAAAAAATTATTGGCAATTTTTTGCTCCTGTTAGGAGAAGCATTAACGCACTAAAGAAATAAAAATACTGATGTGATTTTTTAAACCATTTGACTGAATGATCTGAAAGAAAGAGTAGTAATAAAGGTAACTCTTCGTAGGAAATATATTTGAAAAGAGTTATGCATCCATATGGGAGACAAAGATGCAAAAAAGTGAAAAGCTACCTAGAAAGCATGAAGTATCAAAAAGGGATAAGAGTCCTTCATGACTTTCATGCTAGCAGTATAGTTTCAGAGTATGAAGTAAGTGTGAATTCTACCTGGCCATCTCTGCAAAAGTAAATCATTTTTATCTATGCCCTGTTATTTTTGATAGATTCAAATTTTTAGGAGAAGGCAACTTCTGTACATTCTGGACTGTTTTAAAGGAGGTCACCCACATACGAAAATGCGGATGCCGTATAAAATAAAAAGTTGCCTAGAAAACCATAGAGATCTAAAAAGGGAGGGGGAGGAGGAATCTCCATGGTTTCTGTATTATTATAGTTCTTTTATGTGTACTAATCGTGAAATCTACAGATAAGAGCAGCAATAATCCGTAATACTTGAAACTTTTACCTGGAATTTACTGTTTGCAGGCACATCAAAAGACTCTCCATCTTTAATACTTATCCATGTATCACTCCCTGGTAATTTTACTTCCAGTTCTCCTGATGTGATTTCCATTAGCTCAGCGGCTGCAGTACCAAACTCATACTCACCAGGTAGCATAAAGCCTAAAGTTTTTTTACTCCCATCTGCGAAATTCACTGTACGGCTCGTTACTGCACCATCAAAATAGCTATTTCCTGCCAATTCTATACTAACATTTTCAAAACTTTTCATCAAAATATCCTTTTTTGGAGGGGATTATAGCGAAATCATAATGTTTATTGTATAGTATGATACAAAAAAATGTCATTTTATAGTGTAAGGTATTTGTATGAAAAAATTATTATATATAACGGACCAAGATGAATATATGGATCATAGTTTCATGGCTCCTTTGTTTGAAAAGTACTTAAATCAATATTTAACTGTTGATATTGTCTTTTTTACAGAATTTAAATCGGATTTTGAACGAAAAAATGCGCATAGATTTACCATGCCTACAAGATATAAAGATGTACTTCTTGATGAACTCAACAGAAATGATGTAGCTATTGAAAGCTATGCGTATGTGATGGTTAGAAATGATATAGACATCATGAAACTTGTCTTAGCTGAGAAAGATAAATACCAATATAAAACCGTATTTAGACTCTCTAGCCCAAAGAGAAGAGTAAAGATCAGATGTTGTATCGCTGAGGGAGGAAACACCCTTTTGGATAAAGTAACAGATAAGTTTAAAACCTTCAGTGAAACAAAGGTCATAAACATGTGTGATGCATTTTTACCTACTTCTGAAAGTATGCATAAAGTATTTTTTCCTAATGTAACGACTAAAACAATCATCTGTCCTCCGGGTATAGACCCAAATATGCTTCATCCAAACATACAGCATAAAGGAGAAGAAAAAAGATTCTTTTATGCAGGAACTTTAGACAAGGTAAGAGAATTTGAAACCGTATTGGAAGCTTTTTCTAAAGTAGAAAGTGATAGCTGGAAACTAAGCATTTCAACCAGAGATCCTCAGTATGCACTTGACATGATAAAACAATATAAAAACATTGAGCGCAATATTGAAATACATAATGCGAAAACTAGAGATGAACTACTTGATCTCATCGCCAAAGCAGATATAGGTGTGGCTCTTTTACCGGACTATCCTGTTTACAATACGTCCACCCCTGTAAAAATATTTGACTATTATACCTCTGCAATACCTTGTATCATGACAAATTCTGGCCACACCAATAAAATCTTTACTGATTGTCATGATGCCTGGTTTTCTAAATTTGAACGTGATGACATCAAAGAAAAACTCGAATATATCATCTCTCTAAGTAAAGAGGCTATTGCAGAAGTGGGAGTTAAGGGTCAAAAAAGATTATTGGACATAAGAAATTATGAAAAAATCGCTGAAGATATAGCGATACAATTAGAAGCACTTTAAAACAACATGGAGTATCAAACAGTGAAAAATAAACATTATGATGTTTTAATCGTCGGAGGCGGGATCTCAGGGGCAGCGCTCTTTTATGAATTAGCAAAATACACAAACGTTAAATCTATATGCCTGCTTGAAAAATATGAAGCCCTGTCAACCCTTAACTCTAAAGGGACAAGTAACTCTCAAACTATCCATGTAGGAGATATAGAGACAAACTATACACTCGAAAAAGCAAAGATCACTAAAAGAACTGCAAAAATGATAGAGAAATTTTGTTTGCAGTATGGGCTAGAAGATAAAATCATGTTTAAACATCAAAAAATGGCTCTTGGTGTAGGAGAAAAAGAAGTTCATTTTATCGAAAACAGATACCATGAATTTAAAGAACTGTTCCCTTATCTTGAACTTTGGGATACAGAGAAGCTAAAAGAACTTGAACCAAAACTTGTCTATGCAGACAAAGAACAAACAAAAGTACGTCCAGAGCCTATACTCGCTATGGGAACATCAACCCAATATACTACCGTTGACTTTGGTAAGATGTCTGAAGCCTTGGTTTCTCAGGCACAAAAGGCATCTGATGCGACCACAGACATTTTTTTCCATTCACAGGTTGAGCAGATTGAAGAGCTGGAAGATAAAACTTTTCGCGTTACAACTACAAAAGATGAAACATATACTGCGGATTTTGTTGTGGTAGATGCCGGAGCACACTCACTCTTCTTAGCCCATCAGATGGGCTATGGGCATCATATGGGTTGCTTGCCTATGGCAGGCAGTTTTTACATGACTGATGGACATTTTCTCAATGGTAAAGTCTATATGGTACAAAACAACAAACTCCCTTTTGCAGCACTTCATGGAGACCCCGATATATTAGCCCAAGGAAAAACAAGGTTTGGACCAACAGCACTCGTGCTACCAAAACTTGAAAGATTTAAGCCGGGCACTTATTTGGATTTTTTTAAGACGTTGAAGTTCGATTCAAAAATAGTAAAAATATTTTGGGATCTACTTAAAGACAGCGATATCAGAAACTATATATTCAAAAACTTTTTATTTGAAGTGCCGCTTATCAATAAAAAATTATTTGTACAGGATGCCAGGAAGATCGTACCTTCACTCAGTGTAGATGACATAGAGTATGCAAAAGGATTCGGAGGAGTCAGACCACAAGTTTTAGACAAAGAAAAAGAAAAGCTTATGCTGGGAGAGGCTTCCATCAATCCGGGAAATGGTTTAATTTTCAATATGACGCCAAGCCCAGGTGCAACTTCATGTTTGGGCAATGCAGAAAGAGATCTAAAAGTGATAGTTGATTTTCTTGACTTAACCTATGACGAAGCACAATTCATGAAAGATTTGACAGAGTAGAAAACTACACATAAATTCTACATTACCATTCTATACTGAGATTATCAGATCTCGTTATCATACAGAAGGATGGTTAATATGAAAAAAAATACAGTAACAATAACTAACAACAACACAGAGGAAAGCTACGAATACAACAT
>NZ_JBFENQ010000101.1:0-6824 GCF_041551015.1 Sulfurovum sp.
GCACTGCTTGTCTCAATGGGACTTGTAACAGGACTTGTTGCAGATGCTACACAAAAAGCTACACACAATGTAAGTATCTTAACGGCAGATAACAGTGATGGTAAGATCACACCGAAAACAATCGCTGCGGAATTTGAAAAAGCAGGTTTTTTCATCAATGATAACAGAGATATGACAGCACCATGGTTAAGACAATGTAAAGCGGGGACTAAAAACTTTTCAACAGTTGATTTTGATGTTTATAACCTTTTTACACTTTTCAAAAAAGATGTAGTGGTCAAATTGGGTAAAAAATATCCGAACATAGGACTTTTCTCTCCTATGAGTATGTCGATCTGGACAAAAAAAGGAACAAAAACAATTTCTGTTTCTTCATTAAGTATAGCGGCAATGGCAGATATCATGGGTCTTCCTGCGGATGATGCAGACTTGGTTGCGTATGGTAAACTCATACAAGATACACTTAGAGCAGCCCTTCCAAATGCAAAAGTAGAAAAAGTTGCTTATGAAATGAAACAGCCAGAAGGTCCGTTGGTTTCAACTGCACAATTTGCTATGGATCCTGATGGAGACTGGGAAGAAGCGAAAGAAGAATTCCAGGCTGCTTTTGAAGAAGCACTAATTCCAGCTATGTTTATCAATGCCGGTTTTAACGATCTTAACTACGATATGGAAGAGAGTGGTTATGAAGGGTATACTTTCTATGATGTATATTCGATCTGTTACCTTGAAGTTATCTATACAGTAGCTATAAAGCACCCTGAAGCAGGAGCATTTGCACCTTGTTCAATGTATATGTATCAGAAAAAAGGGACAAATACGATGGAAATCGGGTTCCCTTCTGTATATAACTGGATAGCATCATTGGCGATCGAAGATAAAGAATCTCATGATGTTCTTGTTATGGCACAGAAAAAAATGGAAGCGATACTCGAAAAGCTTACAGCAAAGTAGTAAATATATTTCTTGTGGGGCATTATGTCCCGCATTTAAATAAATATATCTCTTAGTTTAAGAGATATATTTTGTCTTCTTTTTTTATCACTCCCCCTTCAATTACTCTAGCAAAAATACCTCTATCCTCTTTGAGTAGAGTAGGTAAATTTTCATCTATTTTGGAGAGATGATCACACATCGTACAGTTTTGACTGATCTCTAAAATGACATCCCCTATACGCAATTGATCCCCCGCAGTAAGGTGGTATGGATTGTAGTTAATGAGAATATTTTCTCCTAAAGCACCAAAAGGAAGTCGTATATGATTCTTAGCTGCCAAAGCATAACTCGCTTCTGAGGTGATAAGAACTGACCGTTGAATATTTTTATCATAATATTTGTCTTCTACAATACCTTTTGGGTCTAAATGAATTGACTCTTTTTCGACTCTTGTAGAGGACCCCTGTACTGAGACAAACAAGTCTATTACTTTTCCAACATTTTTCACAAAAGTACTCCTCTATATTTTTTAAAATTGTACCATAAAGATTTTATAGAGGAGAATTGATTTTATTTGTCAGAAAGCTCAAAGGTCTTTTGTATTATCTTTGAGTTCAGATTTTATGTAGGTAGGTTTTTTAGTGAATAGAAGCAATGAAGATAAAATAGAACAATTTTATAAACTGGTTGAAGAAAATATGGATAATGGTATGGTATATAGGGATGCTATAGAATTGGCTGCTGTAACTGTAGGGGGTCTTATAACTGCTAAAGTATCTCAAGCAATGGCAAAGTATCAAGAAGCAATACACCCTCAGTCTCATCTTTCACAAGAAGAAGATAAAGATACTTTAGCACTTTTAAGTATGGGAGTACTTTGGGATAATAAGTATTTTAATCCTATAGAACCAGATGTCTCTATTCCCTTGGAGAATACACTAGCTGAATCTATTTATTTTATTATGAAGTATGGTAGAGAAGAAGATGGGCTTAATAAAGCATTGGAAGCCAATGCAAACACTATTGGGGATGTAGCTCTACGTGCTGAAGCTATACAGAGAGTACTGGGTAAAGCATGAAGCGACGACATTTTTTAGCTTTAGGTTTGTGTCTGCTCTATATGACACAAGTGTTAGCTGTAGATTACAGAAAGCGTAACCCTGAGGCATGGACATCTTCTTCTCTCAATAATGCAACTATGGCACTTTACGGAAGAGAAAAATTTGCAACGATTCAAAAAAGTGCAGATATAGAACTTATTGTACCTAAAGGTGTAGTGGATGATCGAGAAAATATACCTGTCACTATACGTTCAAATATTAAAGCGAAAACAGTTGCCATCTTCCAAGATGCAAATCCTAAGAGTTTAGTGGCAGTATTTCATGTGAGTGAAGATAGTATTATCGAATATGAGCTAAATATAAAGATGGAGCGTAAAGGAACGATTTTTGCTGTACTGGAAGGGTTAGATGGAAAGCTGTATTATACGAGAGAATATATTGATATACTTACATTGAGTTGCATGGCTTCTGGATAGTAGTTCGCTTGTTCAATATGTTTTAAAATGTTGCTACATTGGACGTATTTAGTCTAATCCTACATTCAATATATGTAATATTTATGATAATTATATGGTTTTTTTATGTTTGTGGTGAATATTCGTTACAAACACAAGATAATTATGTATATTATTGGGGCGGATTTATCATTTTTATTCCTACTTTTATATTTTTTGAATATAATCTGGAGTATATGACGGAATTAAGTTAAACATACTTAGTCATTTTAAAACCAACAAAGGAGGACCAATGAATAAGATAAATAAAGAAGAGCTTGAAGTAATCTCTGAAGTATCAGAGCAAGCATCAAGAAGAAACTTTTTTAAGAAAACAGCAGCTTATTCTATGAGTGCATTAGCAGCAGCGAGTGTTGTCGCACCAGTTGCCGTGAAAGCAAACCCTAATATTAAGATAAACCCTGAGGATGATCTTAACATAATGCATGAGAAGCCATGGAGTCTTAAATTTGGTGATGATGTAACAGTAAACAAATACGGTATGCCTTCTCCATACGAGCATAACGTAACAAGAAGAACGACACCTATTCTTTCTTCTGGTAACTACAGAGCATCAATTGCGGTAACACCTATTCAAGATTTGAATGGTATTATCACACCTAATGGTCTTTTCTTTAATAGACATCACGGTGGTACACCAACAATTAATCCAAACGAACATAGACTTATGATTCATGGTCTTGTTGAGAAACCAATTGTTTTAACAATGGATCAACTTAAAAGATATCCGAATGTAAGTAGAATTCACTTCCTCGAATGTCCAGCGAATGGTGGACCAGAGTGGAGAGGACCTCAGTTTAACTCTATTCAATTTGCTAAAGGTTTTATGTCTTGTGCTGAGTGGACAGGTGTTTACATTAAAGATATACTTAAAGACCTTGGTCTTAAGCCAGAAGCATTATGGATGCTAGCAGAAGGTATAGATAATTCACACATGGGTAGAACAATCCCTGTTGATAAAGTACTTGATGATGCAATGATAGTTTGGGGACAAAATGGTGAAGCATTACGTCCAGAACAAGGTTATCCAATAAGAATTGTTGTTCCAGGTTGGGAAGCAAACTTATGTGTTAAGTGGTTATGTAGACTAGAGTTTGCATCTGAGCCATTCTATGCAAAAGAAGAGACTTCTAAATATACAGCACTTAAACACACAGGTAAAGCGATACAGCACTTCTATGCAAATGAAGTTAACTCTGTGATTACTTCACCATGTCCTGAGAAACCGTGGACTGACCTTAAAAAAGGTGAAATGGTAGAGATTGAAGGACTTGCTTGGTCTGGTATGGGTACCATTACTGCAGTTGACGTATCATTTGATGGCGGTAAAAACTGGGTAGAAGCACCACTCAAAGGTTTGGTACTTGAAAAATCATGGACTCGATTCTCTTTGATGCATGAATATACAGGAAAGCCTATGCTTCTTTCTAGCCGTGCAGTAGATGATGCAGGTCACGTACAGCCAAGTGTTAAAAATGAGAGAGCAGCCGTGGGAATCGAAGGTGTTTACCACAGAAATGCGGTTCATACATGGGAAATAGATGCAAAAGGAGAAGTTACAAATGTACAAATCTTATCATAAAAAAATTGTTGTAAGTACATTATTTGCATCGGCAGTATTTTTAGCAACTGCTTGTAATGCATCTAACGATACAAAGAATACAGCAAAAGCAACGACAGAAACAAGCACAGCAATGAACACAGAAGGTTTCTCTAAAAGAGTAACTGATGCAGTAGGACCAGTAAATCCAAAGCTATCTGATACTGTAACCAACAAATACGATTTTAACGGAAAAGCTATCATTGATGGCGGTGTTTATTATCCAATTGTAAATGGTAAAACAGGTACGTATTATGTAAATGAGCAAGCACATAAAACTGCATTTAACAAAGGTAAAACGGCAACTGCTAATGAGCAGGCAGCATGGGATATCGATGTAATGCCAGACGGTACTGGGCTTCCTGAAGGTGAAGGTTCTGTAGAATTTGGAGATGAAGTCTATGAAGAGAAGTGTCTTTCTTGTCACGGTGACTTCGGTGAAGGTTCTGGTCTTTACCCTAAACTGGCTGACGGAAATGCCTATGAAGGTCAAAAAACACTTATGAATCAGCGTGTTGATCCTGATTCAGATGGGCCAAAACGTAACTTTGGTTCTAACTGGCCTAGAGCAAGTACTTTATGGTGGTACATCAAAACGGGTATGCCTCACCAGGCACCAATGTCTTTAACAACAGAAGAAGTGTATGCATTGTCTGCATATATCCTTTACATCAATGAGATTGAGATTGATGGTGAACTTGTAGGTGAAGATTATGTTTTAGATAGAGAAAAATTCTTAAAAATAAGAATGCCTAACCACGATGGTTTTGAGCCGGATATTGATGGACCAAATGGTCAAGAAAATTCACGTGCATACTACAACAATCCATTGAACTATGGAAATGGTGTAAGATGTATGAAAGATTGTTTTGAGGGTGAGCCAGAAGTACAGAGAATTGTATTTGCACTGACTGACTTTACGCCACCGCTTAGTTCTGAGAAAACAATGCCAGAAGTGAAAGAGACAAAAGCAGCACATCCTGGACAAGCAGCATATGATGCATCATGTGCAGTATGTCACGCGACAGATGCAATGGGTGCTCCAGCAGTAGGCGACAAAAAAACTTGGGAAGCGACACTTAAAAAAGGTCTTGACGGTGTTATGTCAAACACTATTAATGGTGTAAACGGTATGCCTCCAAGAGGTGGGTCAGCATTATCTGATGATGAACTTAAGCAAGTAGTTGACTATATGATTTCAGAGTCTAAATAAGAAATACTTATCACAATTATTACACAAAAAATAGATATAATAGGATATGAGTTTGAGAAATCACTCTCAATCCTATGATTCAAAATAGAAAGGAAATTAAATGAAAAAAAGTATACTAAGTCTTGTAGCAGTAGCAGCAATGACAGTAAGCCTAAGTGCAACAGATTATAGAGCAGAGAAACCAGATGCATGGACAGCACATGATGTGCCAACAGCAGTTAAAGCACTTTATGGAGCAATCACTCCAGTAGATGGAGATATTAAGCTTAAAGCGCCAAAAGTGGCAAGTAATGGTGGATCTATCCCAGTATCTGTATCTACAGATATCCCTGCAAAATCAGTAGCACTCCTCCAAGATGCTAACCCTGAAGCAGCAGTAGTAGTATTTACAGTACCTGAAGGTGCAGTAGCAGATTTCGCATTAAAAATTAAAATGAAAAAATCTGGTACGATTACAGCTATCGTAGAAGGTAAAGATGGTAAATTTTACTCAACTAAACTTGCATTAGAAGTTGCACTTGGTGGATGTGAAGGTTAATCCTCTCACCCGTTAATGACAGTAAATAAATAAATATATAAAAGGAAAATAGATGAAGAAATTAATGTTAGCACTTGCAAGTATTGCACTTATGGCTACATCTGCAATGGCAGAAGCACCAGCAACAGAAGTAACAGATATGAAAATTAAAGCAAGCGAGAAGAATGGTGTTGTAAAAGCAAAAATCTCGATTAAGCATGATATGCTTACATATGATCAAGCAAAGAAAAAAGGTGTAGAGGCAAACTTTATTACTCACATTACAGGAACTGTAGGTGACAAAGTAGTATATGATGCATCAACAAGTCAATTCCTTTCTAAAAACCCATTGATCAAATTTGTATTTAATGGTAAAAAAGGTGACGAACTTAAAATTACATACACTCAACTCAAAGGTGAAGTATTTTTCGCGACTAAAGAAATCAAGTAATTTGATTGAATTTACTATGTCCCTCCCGGGGTATAGTAATCCAGATGTTTAAATTGCTTGTAAAATTTTTTATCTTCTTTACTACATCATTTGTGGTTTTATTGGCAACTCCTAATCAAAATATAATCAATGTAGACATATTAAGTCAACAGGTATATAAATGACCTAAGTACCTTTTACTTTTTTTTCATAAGGATGGGATGTGGCTTTTGCGAGGAAATGCGCAATGAGACACTGGATGATAACACCATCGAAGATACGATAGATAAGTATCTTACATCATGATTTTAATGGAAGAAAGCCATGGGTATACAAAATCACTAGAGACAGGTTTTTACCCTAGTATGGGTTTTATTGATGGTAATATCAGTATCGTCTATGGTGTAATAGGCTGCAGAGATAGTGAAACGTTCTCACTGTTGTACAATAAATTACATTGATGTGTACAAAGTGATAGAGTGGGAAGATTTTAAAAGTAAATTAGAGTTTGAATGTAAGGAATGAGAGTTAAAGCGTTTGATGTATCTCAAA
>NZ_JBFENQ010000102.1:0-6771 GCF_041551015.1 Sulfurovum sp.
ATGTATAAATTTGTTGGTAAAAGGATGTGCAAGATCATCCTGCAAAGCTTTCCAATCTTCTGTACTGATACCTCCCACAAAAAGATTAGGATCATACGATGGATAACTGACTGCAGATAATACTTCACCATTAGTGCGCATAACAACTGCCACACCGGTATGATCTCCAAAACGTTCATAGATCATTTTCTGGAGCTCTATATCAATGTTGAGACGTATATTTTTATTGTCTTTTGGAAGTTCTTTTTCAAGTACTTCTATAGCTTTGTTCGTTGCAGTTACTTTACTGATCTCATAGCCAAGTTCACCTTCGAGTACTTTATTATAATGACGTTCTAATCCGCTCTTTCCTATTTTCCCTACTTCATTGACCACAGGGTCTTTTTCATTTTCTTCTTTATTGGATCTTCCTGTGTATCCGACTATATGAGCTGCATACTTTCCATAAGGGTAATAGCGTTTTGTTTCTGCTTCTATTTTAATATTTTCTACTAGACTCAATTTCGGATAGGCACCCATCATATCTGAGTAATGTATAAAATCAACAACTTTTATATACTTATGATTATAAGGTGAATTATGTTTTTTGTAGACCTTCAACATCACTGTTTTATTAAGATCAGGAAATGTTTCAACTAGTGTATCGATGACATTTTCCAGGTGATGGTTCTTTACCTTTAAATGTGGTGCGATGGAGAGTGAAAACCCTATCTGGTTCATAGCCAACAGATTTCCACGAACATCTGTTATCTCACCTCTAACGGGTTTGATAAATTGTTTTCTTTCGATATTCTCTTTTGCCAACTCTTCATAGTAAAAATTGGATTTAATACTGACATGATAAAGTCGTGTTATCATCACACCCCAAAAAACAAGGAAAACCAATAGGATAAACTTATATCTCATAAAATCACCACAACTAACATATCTACTATAAGTGTATAGAGTAAGATTTCATCTAAAATAATACTCTGTGTCTGAAAGATAAAATCATAAAAAAATAGACACCCTAGATACATAAAGTCTAAAAAAAGTACACTTAACAATGGTCGACATATTTTACATTTTCGGAAATGTGTTAAAGATGGATAGACAAGTACGTAAAACAATAAAGAAGAAATAACTGCAAGAAATATCGGTAAAGAGAGATTAACTTCCAGATTCACCATGTAAACGATAGCAAGTAAAATAAAATAGGTCTTTTCTCTCTCTAAGCCCTGCACTAACATATAACCCATGGCACCCATGAGTAGGGGTAAAAAAACATAAATAGAGATAAGCATGGGATAAACAAAGATAAATGTCCCGGCAAATAACCAAAAAAACAGGCCATGTTGTGCTTTGGTTACATGATCCATATAAAAAACTCAGATTATGCTAATTTGTAGACTAAGGCTACTTCATTACAGATAGGAAAATGGATACATTTAATACAATCAGCCCAAATTTTATGTTCAGGTATCACCTCTTTATTGATCTCTTTAAAGTTTAGTTTGAGAAAGAACTGTGGGAGATAAGTTAAAACAAGTACATCTTCTTCAACACCTATAGCTTTGGCTTCATCCAACGTAAACTGCACCATTCTCTGACCAACACTTTGTCCACGATAGGCTTCATCAACAATAAGGCTTCTGATCTCTGCTAATCTTCTGGAATGTATATGTAATGCTGTGTATCCAACAAGTTTTTCGCCATCTTTTGCTAAGACATAAGAGCGGATATTTGTTGCGACTTCATCTTCTGTACGATTAAGAATGATTCCATCCTTTACTTCAGAAACAACCAGTGCCTGCATTGCAGGGATATCACTCAGTTTCGCTTTAACAAGTTCAATCACCCTTCTTCTCCATTTTCTTTTGTTGGCTCATTTTCTCTTTTCACTTCATCATCTACACCAAAAATCGTTTGCAGTATTATTTTATGGACTTTGTCATGACCATTCTTTTTAAGGTTCGAAAGTGTAATCGATCCAGGAAACTCTCGCTTTAGTTTTGCTTTCTCTTTTTGATTGAGCTTGTCGATCTTTGTAAATACTGTTAGATATTTTTGATCAGGACGAATAAATTCAGAAATATAATTTTCAACATCATCATCTATCTTGGCATGAGGATGACGGGCATCACGCAAATGGATAAAAAGACGTATAGAGACACGATGTTGAATAAACTCTACAAGGTTCTTCTGCCAAACTTCTTTCAGTGTTTTGGAGACTTTAGCATATCCAAACCCCGGCAAATCTACAAAACGTACAGGATAACTCTGTTCATTGTAAAGATATCTCGTTTCAAAAAAATTGATCAGTTGTGTTTTCCCTGGTGTAGCTGAACTTTTTGCCAAGTTCTTTCTTTGCGTTAATGAATTCAGTGTGGAACTTTTACCTACATTTGAACGTCCTAAAAAAACCACTTCACTCATATCTTCAGGTAAAGCATCTGCAATACTTTGTGCTGATTTGATAAACTCTGCTTCTACTACACGAGGCATACTCACTATTTGTCCTTCATATCAAAAATAAATTTCACCGGTTTTTTACTGCTACCTTTAACATCTACACTTCCTGTAGACATATCAAGCATGATCTCATCACCATCTACATGACTTTTATTGACCATATCATCTATAATTGCTTTTCCTTTTAGGACATAGAGTGATTTAACAATATTATATATGACTCTATCGGCACTTCCTTTGAAATGTTTGTCATCCTTTTTAAACTCAAAAGATACAGATCCAATAGCTTCATATTTACTTGTTTCATTATTCTCACCAAAATAGACAATCACCTTGTCAGCATATAACCAATCACTACCTTTGATTATTTTGGCATCACCTATAAAATGTACTTCTTTTTTTAACTCTTCTGCCTCCATAGATGTAGAAGTAATCTCTACTTTTTCTGCAAAAAGTGTTTGTGTAAGCATCAATAAAAGCATTATTTTTAAAAAATTCAATATAACTCCTTTGTGACCTATTTAGTTAAACATTGTACCATGATATTACTTGTCTGGTGTATAAAAGACTGTACCGACAGTTGTACCTGTAGCCTTTTTTTTGCGTGTGTTATACTCCATACTTTCTCCCTGAACAATGTTTTGACCTTTCACACCGGTAAAGGGGGATGTAATATTTAAAATTTCAGTCTTTTTATTATAGATAGCATGTTGTGTTTCATACTTATAGCCACCTTTTTCCTGCAGGACAACATTACCGTTCAAGTGGAGAAAATCACCTTTGAGTCTAGCTTTATTCGCAGATAGAGACTCAATAGTATCACCTAGATATACAATGTTTTCTAATGTCAAAACACCTTGGTCTCTAACTCCATGTGTTGCATATGCCCGACTTTTCATGTTGTCTGTATCTACTTCTATCAAAGTGGTATTTCTAAATTCAACTTCTTTAGTCAATACTGTAGTTGGTACAGGTGCATTACGAAATTTCAGCATTAGGGATCCTGCTATGATTCCTATGATTGCAATGATCAATACAAATTCTAATTTTATTCCCATAGCTCCAGATACTTCTCTTCAAGTCCTTCTTTAACGATAAGATGTTCTATCATCTCACGCACTGCCCCATCTCCACCTCTTTTTGAAAGTACTACAGTAGCTATTTTATCTACATAGGCACTTGCATCCCTTGGCACAAATGAAACTTTTGCCGCTTTAAGCATTGACAGATCATTTAAGTCATCCCCTATAGCTGCAACATTATCCATCGTTAGATCCAACTTTTCCAAGAGAGATTCCAGAACTTCTTTTTTGTTATGTATCCCCTGATAAAAGTGTTCTATATGCAACTCTTTTGCACGACGTGCAACGATCTCTGAACTTCTTCCTGTAATAATTGCTACCTGTTTTCCAAGTTTTCTCCATGAAGCGATAGCTAAACCATCTTTTACATTAAAAGACTTGATCTCATCACCATGCTCACTATAGGTGATACGACTGTCTGTCATCGTCCCATCTACATCAAGTACAATTAATTCAATACTCACAGTACACCCTTTGTACTTGGTATACCTGCATTTTCATTGACTGTTACTGCTCTACGAAGGGCAACTGCTAGTGCCTTGAATGCACCTTCAATAATGTGGTGTTTGTTTTTACCACGGTTATAGATCAGGTGTAGTGTCAGAGGAAGATTAAATGCAAATGCTTTAAAAAACTCTTCCACAAGTTCCACATCAAAATCCCCTACTTTACCTCCAATAGGAAGTTCAAACACAAGATACCCACGATTTGACAGATCTATATCACAAGTCACACTTGCTTCATCCATAACCACCGTTGCATTACCGAAACGTTCTATGCTCTGTACTGGATAGATAGCCTTCTTAAGTGCTTGACCTATAACAATACCCACATCCTCAACCGTATGATGGTCATCTATATGCGTATCGCCAGTACAACTCACTTCCATATCTATATGTGCATGCTTTGTAAATGCTTCGAGCATATGATCATAAAAGCCTACACCAGTGTTTATGTCGGCTTGTCCTGAACCGTAAAGGTTAAGTTTAACTGTGATTTGTGTCTCTTTTGTTTCTCTTGTTACTTCTATCATCTTTTTTCCTGTATCTTAATTTCTTACAATAAATGCACCTTCGAGGTCATGTGTATTTTTGAAATCCCTAGCTTCATCTTCAGATCCAAATCCCATAAGCCAAACACGGAATAAAGGTGCTCCATCTACATCATCAAAACGTCTTATGATAGTTCTGTATCGTGTATACAATTTACTGTATTTTCTTTGATATATCTTTGCCCCTTCAGGATATCTGAATGCACCCACTTGTACCCCAAAGTCAGAGAGCACTATACGCTCTTGTGTATGTTCTCTTTTCTGTTTGGCTATCGTTGCAGCTGATTCAACTTTTCCTGCAAATCCAAGTACTTGCACAGAAACCTTAGCGATTCCCACTCTATCAAGCCCTATCTCTTTACCAGCAGTATAACTACAGTCAATAATACGACCTTTTACAAAAGGCCCTCTATCATTGATACGTACTATAGTACTTTTACCATTTTCCAAGTTATTTACTTTTACCATAGTATCCATTGGCCAGGTTTTGTGTGCTGCAGTTCTTGCATGCATATTATACACTTCTCCATTACTCGTGTACTTTCCATGAAAGTCTGGACCATACCAACTAGAAATCCCATGCATGACCTGTCCTACTTCTACATACGTAGGATGGTACCTTTTACCTAATACTTTGTATGAACGCATGGTAGCCCTGTGTCTTGCAGCACTTGTGTATTTGGTAGCGCCTGGTTCTTTCGCTACCTCACGTTTTTGGGAACACCCTGTAAAAAGAGTACTTGCAGCCAAAATGATCATCAATAATATAGGGGATGCAAGCCTCTTCATAATACCTCTGTTATGTATTTATCTTTAGGCAGATATTATCACTTTATTTGACTTTGTTTTTGCTTGATATCCATATAGGGAAATAACCATTCTTCATACCTGATTTTAATTATTTCGCTACTTTTTCAAATACAGTTTGTGTGACAGGAATCACCAACATATCATCTACCATCAAAAACTCATCTGCTAAATGATTTGATATTCTGATCTCTTCTGCATCTGCATTATAATATTTCGCAATACTCTCCAATGTCTCCCCCAGGCTGACATTATGTGAGACCATATGTGATTTATAACGCTTTTGAGGTATAGGTTGTTTGTAACGTAGATAAAAAGCATACATCTTCTCTATGGGAATCGTAATTTTATATATAGGTTTATCCTTAGGTACTACACCATTTTTCAAACTTCTGTTGAGATTTAAAAGTTTTTCTTCTTTCATTTTTAGCAGTGCAGCAATCTCTTTGAGTGATGTTCCAGCAAGAACATCAACCTGTATGAGAGAATTTTTGAACGTATCACTATTATCGTTACTGAAACCCAAAGTAAAATTCTCACCTATCATAGCGAGAAGAAGAAGTTTTTTAATGTATTGACGCGTTTCACGCGGCACATACTTCGATCTTTCGTCTGTCAATACACTTAATTCATCCGTACTTGCAAGCTTAATGGCTCTACTGACACAACCTTCACCACAATTGTATGCCATTGCTGCGAGATACCATTTTCCAAACTGTTTATGCAAGTTATTGAGATAATTTATCGCTGCAGATGTAGCACTGACGGTATCACACCGTTCATCATAGTTATTATATACAGTAAGATCGTATTCTTTTGCAGTAGCAGGCATGAACTGCCACAAACCTACAGCTTTTTTAGGAGAGACGGCATCTGTAGAAAATCCGGATTCTACCATAGAAAGATAGATAAACAGATCACTCACCCCATCATCAACAAGAAGTCCTTGCATCGTAGGTAAGATCTCTTTACCTCGTCGTAATGAATGTTGATAAAATGATTTTAGATTTTTTTCATTCTTTGAAACAAAAGAGATAAAGTCTTCATTATACAGATAAGATTCATCTACATCAAATTCATTAAATACATACGTATAGCTAGGGTATTTATGTTCTAATGATATGGCATAAATGGTACCTACACCTAGTGTGTACAGAAATAAAATACGTTTAAGATATCTTATAGATGTACGCATTAGAACCTAAAAAGCCTTTGGGCATTTTGCGTACTTAACTTTTCTATCTCAAGAGTACTGAGTGATGAGAGTTCACCCATTTTCTCTGCTACAAAAGTGGTATAACTTGGCTCATTTCTTTCACCACGATGTGGATGAGGCGTAAGATACGGTGCATCCGTTTCTATAACCAATTTGTCTTGGGG
>NZ_JBFENQ010000103.1:0-6740 GCF_041551015.1 Sulfurovum sp.
AGCTGCTTTAACTTCTTTACATAACCAACCAATAATGTTGTGCTCAGGAACGATTACCGCTTTAGCATTTTTCAATGCTTCTCTGATCTCTTGAGTTGGGAATGGTCTGATTGCTTTTACTTTAACAAAACCAACACTTAATCCATCTTCTTGAGCATATCTATGCGCTTCTCTACATTGTGCTGCAGCACAACCAGAACCAAGAACAAATACATCAGCTTCAGGGTTTTGAACTTCGATTGGTCCACCAAGGTATTCATAGATATATTTCATAGCACGCTTGTTTGAATCCCAAATCTCTTGTTGCCATACTGAGTGAATCAAGTAAGACATAAAGTTTGACTTTTGAACTGGAGCATCTCTTTGAATTCTAGCCGGTGGAGTTTCATTATCCATAGCTGGAACTGGAGCTGCAACTGGATCAAAATCAGGAAGACATAGTTCTTCTGACATCATGTCAACATAACCCTTAGCGTGTGTTACGAAGAAACCTTCTGTTGCAACAGCTACTGGAATATAAACATCAACTTTTTCTGTAATAGCAAATGCTGCCAATGTATAGTCAAATGTATCTTGCTGGTTTTCAGCATGAAGCATTACAGCACCACAGTGCATCATGTATGCCATTTCGATATTATCTGGCTGAATTGATAGCGGTGCATTTACAACACGTGTTAGAATACCAAGTACTGCTGGAACTCTATGTCCTGACCATGATACGATTGCTTCTAAACCTCTAAGAAGTCCTGGACCTGATGTTGCTGTAAACAGACGAACACCTGCTCTTGCAGCACCAGCGATTGCTGACATCGTACCAAGCTCTTCTTCAGCTCTATAGTACTCTTTAATGTGACCTTGAGCATAAATATCACCAACAAGGTGCATTACCTCTGATTGTGGTGTAATAGGATACGCAATTGCCATATCTACGTTTGCTCTTTTAACAGCTTCCGCCATCGCTTGGGCACCTGTAATAAAGTGCTGCTCTCTTGGAGCCTCTTTTAGTAGGTAATTAATATCTACTTTTGTTTTTGTTAATGTTGGTTGTGGTCTTTGACTTGCATCCATTGATTTTCTCCTTTATTCAGTTTCAGTAACATGTTCACCTTTTTTGGTCATGATGAGAGATCTATACTCGCCATAATCAGCCGGTGATAATGTACTGAAATCTTCTTTTTCTAAAGATGGATTTTCAGGTGGTAGAGTAGTTTCCCACTCAATGCCTAATTTATTTCTTTCTTCAATTACGATCTCTTTGAACTTTTGAATGTCTGATGCATGTAAATCTCTAATTGATGCCATCGCTTCTTCATGTCCCATATAAGCACATAATGCAGTCGTATAACAATCAGTACCAGCACGGATCATTCTAAGTGAAAGGTTTGCGTAGTGACAATGCACACCTACAAAAATACAAGCTTTAATTCTATTGTCTAAGATTGTTAGATTTGGGTGATTTGGATTGATTTCAGCCTTAACATCAATTTTTGGATATTTTGGTCTGTAATCTGGCATTGGAATGATTTTACAGTTTGGAATCTCAGATGCAAGATCTAATATAGCTGCAGCTTTTTCCGCAACATCATCTTTCCAGTCCCATAGAACTTGAGGACCAGGGAAGATTGTTGGATTGTCCC
Organism: Sulfurovum sp.; assembly: GCF_041551015.1. Lineage (GTDB taxonomy): Bacteria > Campylobacterota > Campylobacteria > Campylobacterales > Sulfurovaceae > Sulfurovum. The sequence continues at coordinate 1,638 of NZ_JBFENQ010000103.1, forward strand.
TTGTGAGTAATGCTCTAGCAGCATCTCTCATTGCCTCTTCAGGTGTGACAACATTACCATAAAGTAAAGCTGAACCTTCTGGTGCAAGCTCTACCCCCATCTCCGGTGCTGACGCAGGCATATACCCAGCAGGACCTTCTGTTACTCTTTTCGTCATAGTTGACTCCTTATATGTATGAAAAAGTTTCGAAAAATACACCAAATAGTGTATAAAACATTTTTAAATTCAGTGTATAGACATTTTTAAATTCATTATCGTTAGATACAAAGTTTTTCAAAGTAGAAAGTACCATCAAGGTACATTCAAATCTTTAAAAAACATGAATTTGTGTCTTATAGTATCGAATATAATTTAAATATGTATTATCAGAGCAATATGAAATCATATGTATTAGTAAAATAGTTACCATATGAAGCAACAGTTTTCTATAATAAACAAGATATAAGAATTATATATAAGATTTAGTTATATATTGACGCATTCTTTTATTACTATATTCTCATCATTTATACTAGGAGTTACTATGCCTTACAATGCTGCAGATAAAGGTACATAGTGTTAGTTTAATGCAATCATACTTAGATGATATTGTAAGCCCCTACTTCATCGTAGCCTTAGATAACGATTTAAAAAATCTCAAATAGTACAACTATTTTAAATTTTAATTATCTTTTGGCTTATAATGAGGAATAGAGAGCGAGATGATATAGATGATCCTTTTATACACATATATTTATAAGAATACTTTATCTTGAACTTTTGAGTAAAAATAGTTGTCAATCCTCATGCAGGTATGCGTTGTAGTAGTTGTAGTTTTGCTAAGATCTCCTACATGGAGGGTATAAGTAAAGAAACACTCATACTGATGAAGTCTAAATTTCTTTAGACTTCATTATTAAATAAATCTACGCAAATATATCACTTGCTTCTGGATGTTTTTCTTGATATTTTACTATATATGAACACTTAGCTACAGCTTTTTTATTTTCTTTTTTTATCTCTTGCAGTACATCTTCTAAAAGCATTCTAGCAAGACCTTTTCCGGCTAATGCCTCTGGTACTTGTGTTTCTGTTAAATGCATATTTCCATCTTGATCATCATAAGTAATATATGCTACATGACCATCTATATGGTATTCATATTTACATTCGTCAGCATTGTGAATTAGTGTATTAGACATTATATCTTCCTTTTATTTTTTGAGTATTTTATCATTTTAAATTAAAGATTTATACCTACAGGTATTTAACTTACTTTTGAGAGTATCAAATATAACCTAAGTTAGTCAATATAAAATGCTTTTGGTCCTTTGCTTTTTTTGTATATTTCTTAACAAATGACTTTAACTTTAAATTAGTAGAAGAAGATATAATTATGACATTTATAGCAATCAAAATAATTTCAGAAATTTACTTAGCATACAGACTGTAAGATATACAGTAGTGCATATGGTTTTATAGTTGGAATTGCTAAACCAATAAAAGTATTAGAAAGTTCTTTCAATACATTAACAAGGAGATATTATGAGTGAACAGGCAAGAATATTAGCAGAGATGCAAGAGATAATTATGAATATTCTAAAAAGTGGATCTGCCTCAGCGGAACAAGGTCATAGAATTGACGAACTTGAAGCTCTACTACATCAGCAAAAATGTTATAAAGAGATTGATCACAAAGAGTACTCTTATCAAGGAGAAGAAATAGCAGGTCTCTTCTTTGATGATCATTATATGGAAGCCATAGACAAAATGTGTGAGTGTGAAATTACACCTGATGATTTCTTTGGGTTTATAGAATACCATGATGAAGAAGAAGAGTTTACAGAAATGTTCACAGATGCATTTATCGCAGATGTAACTAAGGACTATCAATCGAAGTGTGAATCTAAGTAGCAGTAGGATAAGGTTTACTGAAATGTTGGACCATCTTAAATCTATATATAGATAAATATAGATAGAAAAGAAATCTTCTGGAAGTAATATCGTCTATCTTAACTGAAGTTGATATTATCATGAAGGTTAGTTATTTAATTGCAAACTGCAAAACGTAATGCTAAAATACAAATTAATTATTATGAGGTATCAATAATATGGCTGATAAAGAAACAAAGCGTTATATGGAATTACAGATGGAAGAACTTAAAGCTGCTCATGCAGAGAAAGAAGATTCTGCTCCAAAAAAGAATAGTAGAGATAATAGTAAAAATGCTGAGATCGCAAAAATGTATGAAGATGCAGCAGAGTATGAAGCAGACTTAAAAGGTTTTGAAGAAGAGTTAGAGATCGTAAATGCCAATGAGCTCAAAGATATCGCTACAGCATTAATTCAAAACTTTCCAAATGAAGACAGAGATTATGCGCAAGAGTTAAGAACTATATTGGAAACTGGTTGGACTCACTTTGTAGAAGTTGTAAAAACACATCCAAAAGAACAATTAGAGCTTATTAAAGAGACAGAATTTGGTGATGTTGTAGAGAAATTAAATACTTCATATCCAGATTATACCGGCGATTTTGAAACAGAGGTGAGAGATCTTTTGGTGAAAAGATGGGAAAACCTTATTACAATTAAGCAAGAGCATATTAAGCAAGAGTTGGCAGAAATCAAAACGACAGGTCTTAAACCAAAGTATGTGAAAAGAGTATATGAACAATTCCATGGAATTGCTAAGTAAATTATCAATTGGCAGGCTAAAATAAAAATTTTAGCCTATATAAAATCTCTGAAGGAGATAGCTTTTAGCCCATCTCTACAGAGTCTATCTCTGTTTTAAATTGTTCAATAGAGAAAGTAACCAAATTCGCTATCGCTTTTGCTGTATTTTTTAGATATGTAGGTGTTAAACGGATTTTACGTGTCGGTTTAGTATATTCACTCACAACATATGTCACTAAGATATAAGGATCTCCAAAAACATCACAAGTTTCTGTTGTTGTCGCTACTTCAGGTATACAATATTCAACGTCAATGTCTGGGTCTACCATCACATTATTAACAAGTGCTACAATTGCTTCCAATTTCTCTTTAGTTTCTTGTTCCGTTGCAATATCTTCTGGATTATTCAGAAGTGCTACAATTTTTTCTAGTTTTGCTTTAATTTCATTTTCCAATACCGTTTCTTCTGGATCATTCAAAAGTGCTACAATTTCTTCTAGTTTTGCTTTAATTTCGTTTCTCATGACAATTCTCCTAAAATAATATGGCTGATCATTTTAAATGACTAGCATGAAGTATGATAGTATTTTGCTTATAGTATTTTGCTTAGAAATCTCTCTAGTGTGTAAGAAATAATAAGAATTTATCTAAAAACAGTGAAGTACCAGCAAGGCAACTTATAGAATGTCTTGAGATAACCTGTAAAGACGATTAAACAAATATTTTTATCATACAATTTGATCTTTATTTATTTTGCATGAAAAGGAACATCATCTAAAGAGAAGTTTTTCAACTTATCAGTTATCCATTGATGTTCTCTGGAGTTTTCTTTGAGATAAAGATAGATCCCTTCCCCATCCTCATCATTTTGAATAAGTATACTATCGTTGGTATCTAGCTCCCAGGCAGTTAAAGATTCATATTCAACATATTCTTTTTGTATAACATAGCTTTGTAATGTTATCTCTTTCTCTAGAGAATAAAAAAGAAACCTTTTAGAAGCTATATCCTCTATCTTTACTGGAGTAGAAGAGTGTAAGTGATACATATTATATTCGAAGTTTTCCAAAAGTTCAGATAAAAACTCCTGAGTCCAGGCAAGCACTTGTTTCATACATTTTTTGGTTGCTGGATCTGTATTATCTCTATCCAAATATGATGTATTATAGTCTTTGCAGATGTTACTATAGTCTATGCCTATACCTATTTTTTTCATCTTAAGCCTCTTTTACCACGCTTACTTCATCTCCAACTGCGATTCCTCCATACTCTAGAGGCGTTACAAAAAGGCCACGCTGTCCATGAATAAGTTCAGGAAGCTCAGGTGCAAATGCATACAGGTAACGGTAATCCTCGCATGGTCCATTCACTTCAAAGAGCATTTCACCTATCTCAATGATCGATCCTTTTTTAAGATGATAAAGGTCAACATCTACATAAATATCCTCCATCAACAGACCTCTTTCAAAAACAAGTTCCGCTTCTTCTATGATGTCATAACTCTTTTTTGAAACTAAAACCATCATTTTGTCTACACCATTGTCATAGTCTCTACTACCTACGATACCATTTTCGTCACAGTCAAAGTCTTCAACCTTCATTCTGTGACCAGAGCGCATCATATCAGGCATTGTCATATATAACGATAATACTTTTCCGTTTGTCATCTGTTGTCCTTTATTATAATAATACAAATTTTGGGTGATACTAGCATAATTTATCTGTAATCTCATTACTTTTTTGAATTAGCTAAGTAAAATATCAATATATTAGTATATTTGGACACCGAAAAAGACATCTAGTTAATTTAAAGTTTTTAAAGCAAGTAATCAAGGGGATAAAATAGTTCAGCAGTGAGGAAACGAACACTTTATTAAATCCATTGAAAGCCTATTTTAGGGAATCTATAAACTAAATAGTTAGCTGTTGGAGAACAATTAACGTGCAGATTTGGCAGAGTCTGTTAAATAGGTATTTATATCACCTTAAAGGGGTATATATATACTGCTAACATTTATGCAAGAATTCCTTCTATAAAAGAATGAAAAGTATTGAAGTAAAATATTGTACTTGATTTTAGAATAAGTATTACAATTCAATTATATGTTAAAATTTTCCATAACGTCATACAAGGATCATTATGCAACAAAGAGTACAGATAGGAAAGAATTTTGATAAACAGCCAGACTGGAAAGTCAAGGTAGGTGTTCTGTTGATCTATATACCTCTACTCATTACAGTTCCTTTCGTTGCTCTTGGTATCTTATTTGTTAAGGGTCATTTAAGACTGCTCGGAGCACAAGGTGTCAAACCCTTTAGTGATTTTGTTCCCCATTGGGCTTCTCATCGCTATAATTATGACCGGCAGATTATTCATGGCGATAAAAAGAACTGGACAAACTTGAGATCTTACCGATTTTACTGGATATTCAACTGTAAGATCTAC
>NZ_JBFENQ010000104.1:0-6724 GCF_041551015.1 Sulfurovum sp.
GAAGATGCCATAAACATGGTAGAGCAAGTCAATGATTCAAGGGTGGGCGATTTCTTTAAGAAACATATAGGTAAACGAGTCACGCTTCAACAGGTTCGTGCAATTTTTGATAGAAGCTTTGGGCTAGGTACAGGAAAACGGGTAGAGTTAAAATGTCATAAGGGGCTTATCACTGAACTTTGGTTACATTTAGGATCTGGGAATGATGACTTAGGTATACTCTTAAAACAAGGAAAACAAACACGAAGCCATTGTCAAAGTGGATTCATAGACAAGGCAGGGTTTTGAGTGATAAAGTAGATGTATTAGAAGCACTAAAGCATTCCAATGTTTTTTTAACAGGTGGTGCAGGGGTAGGTAAGAGTTATATTACCAACGAGGTGATCTCAGACTACCGGAAAAGAGGAAAACAGGTTGTCTCTCTAGGATCAACAGGTGTGAGTGCTGTAAATATTGGCGGATTTACTGTACATAGCTTTTTTGTGTTCGGTATAGCCAATAATTTTGAGGAGTTGGCTGCGGGAGATAAACGTGCGAAGAAAAGGCTTGTAGATCTGAAGAAGGTGCTTAAAGCCACAGATCTTATCATCATCGATGAGATCTCTATGGTGAGCACTGATCTGATGGATATGATAGCGTACAGATTGAACAATTACGGATATCTGGGAAAAGTACTTTTTGTGGGAGACTTTTTTCAGCTGCCACCTGTACAGAAACAGCAAAATAGAAATGATGTTTTTGGAGAGAAACTCTATGCCTTTGAAAGCATGGCTTGGGAACGTTTTGATCTTACGGTCATAGAACTTACCGAGATGAAACGTACTACAGATGCAGAGTTTACGCATATCCTCTCTAAAGTCCGTAAAGGGAAATGTGACGAAGAAGTGGTCAATTATATGATAAGACTTTGGAACACAGAAAGTATGGAGAAAGATCCAACCTATCTGTTTGGACGTAACTTGGAAGTAGAACAGACCAACAGAGCCAAGATCAATGAACTTGATACAGAAGAGACGATACTCTTTGCAAATGTAGAGATGTTTGGTTCTGTACACGAGAAGAAGTTGACAGGCTGGAAAAACATGCTTCCTATTTCAGAACATCTCACGCTTAAAGAGGGAGTACCTATACTTTTTACTGTGAACAAATGGGGTAAGTTTGTCAATGGTGAGAGAGGAATACTCAGAAAGATAGAAGAGGATCATCTCATTGTGGAAAAAGAAGATGAGTTTGTACGTGTTGAAAGACATGAATTTGATCTCGTCGATATGCTGGTTAAAGAAGACGGTGCTGTTGAGACGATGTCATTGGCTACACTTTCACAGTTTCCTCTGAAGCTGGCCTATGCAGTGACCATACACAAGTCACAAGGGATGAGTATAGACAACCTTGTATGTAATGTAGATAATATTTTTGCACCAAGCCAGTTCTATGTGGCTATATCACGTGCAATAGATCCTAAACATCTCAAGATAGAGTTTAATAGAGGTGATCTGACACAGTATTTACGAAGGGTTATTCATGTGGATCAAAGGGTAATTGAATATTATGCTAGAATAGACAATTAATGTTTTAAAAAGGATATGAATGCAACTTACTATTATATTGCTTGGTGCGGTACTTGGCTTGATATATGGAGCAAATACAGACGGTTTTATCTTTAGTTCCGATATCTGTTTATTTGCAGGATTGACTTTGATCATGCCAACACTCTTTAATGTAAAGCTTCAAGATATTAAACTTATTTTCGAATATAAAACAGTCATTATGAAAAGTTTAGCGGCAAATTTCATTCTTTTACCTATTATAGCTTTGATGATCGGATTTGGTACACAGAATTTTGGTATAGCAGCAGGACTTTTTTTACTCTCTGTACTTGGTGGGGGCGGTATGGTCATGCATTGGATCAAAAAATCAGATGCAGACACTTCTATAGGTTTTATTTTACTCTTTATCAATCTGATCTTTGTTTCACTTTCTTTACTGATGTTACATATTTTTGGAATCTATACGGCAGAGTATTTTGGGGAATCTTATTCAGATGAAAGAAATTTAAGTAATTTTGCGCGAGCAGTTATCACATTGTTGATCGTGATTCCTTTTATTGCTAGTAGAGTTGTTTTATTTATAAAACCTTTGAAAAATTTTATAGAAGAAAAACGCAGTTATATTAGTAATATCAGTTTGTTTATTATTCTCTTCTATCTTTTTGGGCTTCAGAAGTCACAACTTCTTTTTGAACTTTATACATTTGAACCAGAACTTATTTTTATAGCAATCATAGCTGTGCTAGCATTTTATTTTTCTATTTTTATTGTTTCAAAATTTATCTATAACCTTGAATCAGCGCAGGAAAGAGCAGCTTTCTGGCATAGTATTACAAGATACATAACGCTGGCATTGGTTCTCTCTACATTCAGTACAAATACCTTTGGTGTTTCGATGATCTTGCCTATTATGTTTGCCTACATCGTTCAAATACCTTTTGCAATTTTCATGGATTCAAAGATAGTAGCTAGAAGATTAAAATAGACAAAAGAAGCAAAAGTACTGTGTACTAAGTGACGATAAGAATATATCCTGCCGGTTTGATATGCAAGATATTATTGTCTATGGTCACAATGTCTCCATCAAGCTCTATATGGTTATAGGTATTTTCTAGTTTAATGGTCATCTCTTTCACTTCTCCATAAAAACTACCGAATTTTTTAATAAAAGAAGCAGGCGTGAAGATAAAAAAACGATTGGAACTTAGAAGCATAAAAGGTGTCATGATGAGGTGTAACGGGAGTAAAAAGAGCAAGGCCAGTATGTATTTACCTATATTGTTTTTTAATAGACCAAAACGCAGTGTTTCTGCAAGAAAAATATGCTGAAGATCACCCATATTTCCAGCCGAAAAGAGAAAAACTTCATCGTTGAGTGAATAGTAGTGGTGTTTTTGGATTTGGGGTCTTCTCCCATTTGCCAGTGCATGAAGCACTTGTTCAAGTTTTGGGACCTTGTGAAGCTTTGCAACGACATTAAAAGAACCTATAGGATTGAGTATGAATATAGCTGAGTGAGATATGTTTTGTAATGCTTTAACAACGCGTCTAATACTGCCATCTCCACCCGATATTATGATATAGTCATACTCTTTTAGATCACAATATGTTTCAAGTGCTGATATTTCTATAGAAGTGATATGGAGTGCATCGTGTTGCAGTGTTTTGCCTATAGAAAGAATACGCATTATGTTCCTTATAAAATCAGCTATAATTATAACCATGAAAATTGAAAATGAAGATGCACTTGATAATCTTATTATCTGTAAACAGTGTTTTACACTGCATGAAGAAGTACCTATAGAAGACGGTACTAAAGCATGCTGTTCTGAATGTGGAGCTATACTTTATAGGTATGACAGTAAACTTATTGAGCATGGTTTGGCATTGAGTATCACTGGGTTTATTTTTTTTGTTTTGGCAAATCTCTTTCCTTTGGTGCAGATAGAGATACTTGGACATGAACAGTTTATTACTATTCCTAAAACGATTTTTTCTCTTTTCGAGAGTGAATTTTATATTGTAGGGCTTATTTGTATTTTTCTCATCTTTATTTTTCCTCTGATGATTTTCACTATAAATATACTTCTGTTTATATTGTTAAAGATGGAGCGTCATGAAAAATTGACAAAAGAACTGCTTATCTTACTTTCTCATATTATCCCTTGGAGTATGACAGACATATTTCTTATCAGCATACTTGTGGCACTTGTCAAACTGATAGGTTATGCTCAGATACATATGGGAGTTTCCTTTTGGGCATTGATAGTATTTGTACTTATTGACCTGTATATCGTGAAACGTCTTAATCTCTCCGAGTTATGGATGTTGAGAAAAAGAGCCTTTGCTACCAAGGATGAAGAGTGATAGAAATAGATGAAAAAAAACTTATAAGATGTCCGGTATGTGAGGCCGTAAATATAGACAAAGGTAAAGAAAATTCTTGTCGCCGTTGCGGTTCTACGATTTATCCCAATAAAGGTTTTAGTACTGAAAAAAGTTGGGCATACCTTATTACTGCCATGATCGCCTACATACCTGCAAATATTTACCCTATGCTTATTACAAAACAGTTTGGAACACAAGAGGGTAATACACTGATTGGCGGTGTGGTGATGTTATGGGAACATGGTTCCTATCCTGTAGCTATGATTATCTTTGTTGCATCTATTCTTATACCTGTGTTAAAGTTTCTTGTCTTGATTTATCTGTTAATTAGTGTAAAATACGCAATAGGAAAAGACAGAAAAGTCAACAAGCATAAACTTTACTATATGACAGAGGTTGTAGGACCATGGTCTATGATCGATGTTTTTGTTGTAGCTATACTTGCAGCATTGATACATTTAGCCAATATTGAAATTATTGCAGGAACAGCAGCGACGGCTTTTGCTATTTCAGTATTTTTTACACTCTTGGCAGCACATGCATTTGACGAAAGACTTATTAAGGAATATAAATAGATGTCAGCACAGATACCACAGGTAGAAGAATCAAGCAAATTTAACTTAATTACTTCCATATGGATCGTACCTTTTATTGCACTGATCATTGCCGCATGGCTAGCGTATCAGTATTTCTCTGAATTGGGGCCTGAAATTAAAATTAGTTTTTCTACCAATGAAGGTTTGAATGCAGGACAAAGCCAGATAAAATATAGAAATGTACCTATAGGAACAGTGAAGAAGATCGTATTACAACAAGATGGTGAAGGTGTTACAGTGATAGCAAGAATGGAAAAATCAGCAATTCCATATCTTAATTCAAATGCAAAATTTTGGATTGTAAAACCTGAAGTAGGTATGTCAGGTGTTTCTGGGTTGGATACGCTGATCTCTGGAACCTATATTAACATGCACTCTGAAAAAGGTGGAAAATCACAAAAGATTTTCAGCGGTTTGAGTGAAGGATACAGGTATTCAGAGGAAGGAAAGTACTTTCAGCTCACTGCTCCTTCAGGATACAATATTAAGGAAGGTACACCTATTTTCTTAAAAAATATTCAAGTGGGACAAGTAGAGCATATCAATATCTCGCTTGATGGACAAAGTGTTGAGTTTGCGATCTTCATCAAGAATCTTTATGTGCCGTATGTACATAGAAGTTCCAAGTTTTGGGTTACAAGTGCGGTGGATGTAAGTTTTGCTAGTGGTAGACTTGATGTCAATATGGCACCCGTGACATCTTTGCTGCAAGGAGGTATCGAATTTTCATCTACAGGAGAGGATATAACGGATACTGTTCCTAATAAATTTGCTTTCCGTCTTTATAAAAATGCTCATCTTGCTGAAGGGCAGACTATTGGAAAGGGCGGGGATTTTATTCAATCTTTTGAAATAATGACACAAGATTCAATTGCAAAACTTAAAAGAGGTGCTTTTGTTGAATATGAAGGTTATGAGGTAGGACGGGTAAAAGATATTGAACTTTCATATAATGATGATACACATAAGATATTGGGGAAGATCTTAGTGGATATAGATCTATCATCTTTTGCTTCAAAGAAAGATGATGTCATACGCTGCCAAAATAGATTTTACAAAGCAATTGAAGAGGGCATGAGTGCAAAAATAACACCTACTGATCCTTTCACTGGTACACTTTTTATTGATTTGCTTTTCGATGATAACATTACAAACAGGAGTATCAAGAAAGGTAAGAAATATGTACTTCTACCATCTATTAAGAGTGACAAAGGAGGAATAGTGGATGAGGTTGAAAAAATACTCCAAAAACTCAATAAGCTTCCTTTAGAGAAATTACTTGCTTCCATAAATAAAGTCGTTGATGATAATGCAGAGCCTATACATCAAGTACTTGAAGATCTTAGCAAGACAGTTAAAAACCTTAATGAAATGACAGATAGAAAGTCATTTAAAACCATGCCGGATGAACTCGATAAAACAATGAAAGAATTGACTGCAACACTCCGTACAGCTAAAAAAGTAGTTAAGGGTTATGATAGTAATTCTCTATTGACAAATCAAATCACTCAAACACTTGAAATAGTTACAAAAACATCTGAAGAGATGCAACTGTTCTTAAGAATGCTCAATCGTAAACCAAATTCACTCATTTTTGGAGATAACTAATGTTGAGAATTAAAATTCAGGACAATGGAGGCACTAAATGCTAACTCGTATAAAAATGAAAATGCTCTTTATGCTCATGGCACTACTTAGCATTAACGGATGTGTGTCATCTAGCAATTATTATGTACTTTCACTTGCTCCTCAGCCAACTTCTTATTATGAAAACAAAAGTAGAAGCATTGGAGTCAAAAAGATCACAGTTCCCGAATATCTTTATAAAAGAGAAATTGCTGTGGCAAAGACATCAAGTCAGATCAGTTTACTAAGTGGAGCAGTATGGGGAGAAGATCTTGATGCGGGACTCACACATAGACTTATTGGCTTTTTACAGAAAAAGTTTCAACAGCCAAGTGTTTATGCTTATCCATGGGGCGTAGACAGACAACCAAGTTTGATAGTAAACGTAGATATTACACGTTTTATCGCTCAAGGAGATAAAGTATACCTTGATGCCAACTGGGAAGTGATGAAAGTCAGCACTCATAAACGTAAAGCAAAGCTCTTTAGTACAGCGGTTTCTACACATAGCGATGCAGCCAGTATAGTGGATGCTATGGATAGAGCATTTGGACAGTTGGAAGAAGA
>NZ_JBFENQ010000105.1:0-6586 GCF_041551015.1 Sulfurovum sp.
CCACTTTGAATGTTAGACTGACTCAGTTCAAACATATGCTCAAGTTGTGGCAGGCTTTCATTTTGAATTATGTTATAGATCTCATATGCTTCAGAGTGTTTTGCATGCATAATGTCTATTTTACTCTCTAATGAAGCTCTGTAATCTAAAGAAGCACTTTGTGCAGCCAAGACTTCTTTACGGGCAGCTTCTGAATTGAGTTTTTCTGAACCATAAATAGGCAGAGAGATTCCCACTGTAACCGAGGCATAATCGGGATACTCAGTACGGTTAAAATAACCTATTTTGACATAAGGATCCGGGGTGATACTTAGGTCCTGTATAGCCTTGTTGGCATCAGCAGCATTTTTCTCGGAGAGTTTCATATGGTAGGTTGGATTGTTCTGTAGTTTAGAAAGGTAAGAATCTAATGATTTAGGACGTTTGATCTGCAATCTGTCTGAGATAGAAGAGACATTTCCCTGTACTAAGTATTTTAGTTTAGCCTTTTGGCTTTTTAAAATAGTGTTATAGCGTTCAGATCGTATCTTTATTTTTGAAAGCATCAAACTTGCAGACATACTGCTTGTGTGACTTTTGTTTTCAGTGGATGCATAGGCGGTATAAAGATCTATATTTTGTTTAGCTACAGCTTTATATCGATTGACAATACGGATACGCTCTTCAAGTTCCTTTATTGTATAAGCTGTCATACGTATCTCTTCAGCAAGTGTTATCTTTGCTGCTTCATAGGAGTCTAACATAATACTTTTTTGTGCTTCTGTAAAGGTTTTACGGGCATCCAGTTTACCAAACCATGGAAACTGTTGTTTAAAGTTGATCGCATTGTACTGCATAGGCTCAAGCCCACGGTCTGCGGGATGATCAAATTGTATATCATTAATGGTAAGTGACAGGTCAGGATTAGAGAGGTTTTGACTTCCTTCTACGCGTTCATTCATTGCAGAAAGACGGTGCTGTATGGTTTGAAGTGAAGGGTGACTTTTGATTGAATTATCGATGAGTTGTTGAACACTTTGTGCCTGTAGCAAGCCTGCAGCCAACAATGTAAAAAGTATAAGACGCATTATTTCTCCTCTATGCAGTTTGTGTAGCAATAATTTATAGGTATAATAATGTAACTTTGTGTACCCGGTGTGCAATCCAAAACCCTTTAAAAAAAGAGAAAATTAGGGAAAGTCATAAAATACAATAAAACCTATAGATTTACTTGACATTAAAAATATATTTGGCTAATATACACTCAGATATTAAATGAGCATTTGTAGAAACCCTAGATATTTACATCGGACAAGGGCATTGCACATTTTCTTGGTACTTTGTAGTCTCCCCTATATTGTTAATAAAGAACTGAGAAAAAAGCAATGTTGTAAATAAATCTAGGGTCTTTAGAGGTGCTAATTCACATAGTGTTTATAGTTAAAGAGCTTTGCTCAAAAAATTTATTTGAATGAAAGGAAAGAATATGTCTCCAAGTTGTCCTATATCTACAAGAAGAGTTGACTCTAATATGGTAAGAATTATCTCTTTCCAAGTAGCACTTTTTACTATGATACTTTTAATTACTCAAGAGAGTCTCTTTGCATTGGTAATATTATTTGATTTTTTAATGAGAGCACTGCGTCTATCAAACTTCAGTCCATTTGAGATCGTTGGAAAGTTTGTACTTACAGGGTGGGGTGTTGCACCTAAACTTTGTGATGAATCACCAAAAAGGTTTGCTCTGTATCTTGGATTGATTACTTCATTGTTTATTGTTGTCTTTTATTTTGCTGGTTTTGCAACATTTTCTACAGTGATAGCCGTCGTTTTATTAATTTGTGCATTGTTTGAGACATTATTTGATTTTTGTATAGGATGTAAAATATACTATGCAATACAGATCGGTAAAAATTTTTTAACTGATGATCTGATACAGAAATAAACGTTATTTCGTTAATTTATACATTACCTGTAGAGAGTATTCGATTTTTGTATGGGATGTAAGATATACTACACAATACTAATCTCTAAAGGCTTTTGAAAGAATGATAGGAATATCAAATAAAACAATTTATGCTATTGCAGCACTTCAAGAATTGGATTCGATCCCAGACAATGAAGTGCTTAAGATAAAAGAGATAGCAGCAAATGCGTCCATCCCGCAAAACTTCTTGGAACAAATACTTTTAGAACTTAAAAAACAAGGTATACTGACGAGTATTAAAGGTGCTCATGGTGGTTATAAACTCGCTAAAGACCTTAAAGATATAACACTTAAAGATGTTTTGTTGATACTGGAATCAGATATATTCTCTGATAATTGTAAAACAGATAATCCAGCACTAAAACTATTTTGGGAAGATTTAAAAGAGAATGTTTCAAGTCTATTTGAAATCCCTCTTTCTGAACTTAAAAACTATCAACTCAAAGCCAATCAAACACTCAATTATTCAATATAGGAACAGACTATGAACAATACCACTGATTTTGACTACTTCAATACCTTACTTGTACAAAGTGTAGGTTCAAAAGTAGGGCCTATCGCACCTACTATTACACCCTCAGCCGCTTATGGTTATGAAAGTGCAGAAGAAGCGGAAGGTATCTTCTCTGCAGAGGTTAATAAGCCACTCTATGCAAGAGTAGGGAATCCAACAAATGCTAAATTAGAATCTATTGTAGCGAAGATGGAGGGTGGATTTGGTGCTATTGCTACTTCTTCAGGTATGGGTGCTATCTCTATGGTATGTACTGCTTTTTTATCTGCTGGAGATGAATTACTTTGTATCGGTGGTTTCTTTGGAGGTACCTATTCACTTGTAAATGAAACTTTGGCACGTTTTGGTGTGACCAATACTTTTTGTACCGTAGATGACTTTAAACATATTGAAGCAACACTCAAACGTGGTATTAAAATGGTACTTTTTGAGTCTGTAGGTAATCCAAGCCTTACACTGCCTGATATACAGCGTATTATCGACCTTTGTAATGAGTATGAAACACTGGTAATGATAGACAATACTGCTACGCCACTTTTGGTTAGACCACTGGAGATGGGTGCAGATATTTCTGTGCACTCTTCAACGAAGAATATGTCTGGTCACTCAGCTGCATTGGGTGGTATAGCAGTGTTTAGAGCTGTAAAAGAAGAGGGTGACAAACTTTTAAATGAGAAGTATGCAGACGTACATAAAATAGTAAAAAAAATGGGTAAAAAAGCCTTTATACCTATCTGTAAAAAACGTGCCATTCGTGACTTTGGTATGACTGCTAATGCTTTTGGATCTTTTATGACAATGATAGGACTGGAAACACTGTCACTTAGAGTAGAAAGAATTAATAAAAGTGTTGAAACAGTAGCAGCCTTACTAGATGAAAAACTGCCTGAAGGTGTGAGTGTTAATCACCCCTCATTACCTTCGAGTCCTGACAATGCACGATACAAGTCAGACTTTGCACAAGGTTGTGGCCCACTACTCAGTATAGACTGTGGTACAAAAGAGAGAGCGTTTGCATTCTTGAACAAATTGAACCTTGTTATTCAAACAGCTAACATAGGTGATAACAGAACGCTTGCACTTCATATGACAAGTACCATTTACAGTGACTTCAATGATGAAGCACGTAAATTTTTAGGTGTACATGAAGGATTGATCCGTGTTTCTATAGGTTTGGAAGATCCTAACTCAATTGCAAAGGACTTTTTACAAGCTGCAGATGCACTGTAAGTAGTTTTTGTGTTACGCTTTTTTATCATTGTAACTTTATTGTTGGTTTCTCTTGAAGCCAGCAGTGAAAAAGAAGGGCTTACCTATCTCAATAATATCAGAGAACATACCGGACTTATTAAACTAAAAAGCAATAAAAACTTACAAAATGCAGCTGCATCTCACGCCAAATATCTTATACAAAATCAAAAAAATGGACATTATGAAAAAAAAGGCAAATATTCATACACTGGAAATACGCCTTCCCAAAGAGTTACAAAAGCAGGGTATCCTTCCACCTATGTAATGGAAAATCTTTCTATCAATACTGAAGGATATGCAAAATCTATAGACAATCTTTTTTCTGCTATTTACCACCGTTTCGTTTTTTTGAATTTAGATAAAGATGAGATAGGAATCGGAGCTTATTCGAGCAAGAAAGAAAGAAAGATCAACCGTGCATACGTCTATGATATGGGTTCTTCAGGTATTGCAGAACTTTGCAATAAAACGTTCAGTATGACACATGGCGTCTACTATATGAAAAACATTTGTAAGCAAAGTACAAAGATGGTACCCAAATCACTTTTTGAAGAGAGGAAAGATGAAGTACGACGTAAAAACAGAGATATCATACTCTACCCATTTGCTGGTCAAACCGATATCTGGCCTGCTTTTTATAATGAATCTCCAGATCCTCTTCCTGGCTATAATGTGAGTGGTTTCCCGATTTCTGTACAGTTTAACCCTGTAAACACTAAAAATGTAAAGTTGAAATCTTTTCGTTTATATGATGCAGAGGGGAAAGAGATAAAAAAAACCAAGATCCTCCAGCATAGTAATGACCATAATCATCTTTTTACCAAATTTGAATTTGCACTCATGCCACTAAAAAGATTAGAATTTGACACAACATATACTGCAGTATTTGAAGCTGTTTCCGATGGAAATGAAGTGAAAAAACGTTGGTCATTTAGTACAATGAAACCTGAAGAAAAAATATATAGAGTGAGTGAAAATAAGACAAAATTGACAGTACAGGCAGGTTCAAAAGCTTTACTGTACATGGTACCAGATTCAGGGAAGGACATCTTACATAGTTATCGGTCCAGAGGTGGTATAAAAGCCTCATTTTTGGACCAAAATACGTTAAAAGTCACATTTCCGAAGAGAAGTTCTTCCGGAAGGGTGAGTTTGGATTTTGGTAAGAAAAAGGTTTTCTTTGATGTACAGTAGCTAGAAGGTAGATTTTAATCCATAAAAGTAATTTTGTAACTGCATCATACCTTTAGCTGCAAACTGTTCCATAAAGCTCTCGAGTTTATCTTTTTCTTTCCACACTGGGTCTTTCACCTTTGCGAGTTTTTCAACCTCTGCTTTGGCTTGGCTTTTAACTCCAACACGGTCTATGAGTCCTGCATCTTTCGCTCTTTTTGCTGAAAATATATGTGCATCTGCATACTCTTTTGAATGGTTTATATTTAAACCCCTAGCATTGGCTACATCAGTGATAAAAAGCTCATAGGTATCTTTGGTTAGTCTCTCAAGTTCAGCACGTTCTTCAGGTGTCCATTCTCTGGTTGGAGTGCCTGCTTCTTTGTAGGTCCCTTGTTTGACTATCTGTGTTTTAACACCGATAGTATCCATCAGTTCTTCTATATTTGCACTCTCCATGATAACACCAATTGATCCTACGATAGAACCTGGGTTTGCAATAATGGTATTGGCATAGATAGATGCATAGTAACTACCACTGGCCATGATGCCAGAAGCATATGCTACCACAGGCTTATGCTCTTTTAACGCTTTGATAGCATACGCTATCTCTATAGAAGGAGGAACGGCACCACCAGGTGAATTAATATTGAGCAGTACACCTTTGATCTTAGGGTCTTTTTGTATATCTTCTATTTCTTTAAGTATAGCATCTGCATTCATGATGGGACCTACAAGTTGTATTTCTTGTAGATTCGCAGGCCTTAGTTCAGTCGTTGAAGTGGGCATAAGTACAACAAAAGCTATCAGTAAAAAAAGCATTCCTAAAAAGTGTTGACCTATCCATTTGATCGCTTTACCTATAGCATTAAACATATTTTTCTCCTTCTATATAAACTTCTGAGGCTTTTTTGGTATGCAAGATAGTCCATAGGGCTAACTCTTCCGTTCTTTTAGGTTCTTCAGGCAGTGTGAGTACTGCAAAATCTGCAAGTTTATCTATTTCTATTCTACCACAGTTTAGACCTAAAATCTCTGCGGCATCTCTGGTAATTGCACGAAGTAATTTTTCGGAAAGTTCTTGGATGGGAATATCGTTGTGCAACATAATAGCAGCTCTAAGTTCATCGAAGATATTAAGTGAATCGTTGGAGCTTAGACCATCTGTGGCAACAGTAAAAGGAAGAGGCAGGTCTTCAATGGCAAGTCTACCGCATCCCAAGTATCTGTTGGAGCGTGGACAATGGGCAACAGAGTGTCCTTTCCCAGCCAAATAGTTTAACTCATCTTCTGTTGCCTGTACACAATGGGTAAAATGCGTAGGATAAGTGTCAAAAGCATGCATGAATTCTTCGATATTTGTCACCGTTTTGGAAGTGTTAAAGTATTTGAGAAAGAATGCCTTGAGAGTACCTGAACTTGATTCAAGCCACTCTCTTTCTGCTTTAGATTCTAAAAAGTGCGCACTGAGAGGCATGTTGTTTTTTTTGGCTACATTCACTGCTTTTTGTAAGAGTATAGGATGTACTGAATAGGGAGAGTGTATCGCTACAGCAGGGATGATACGCGAACTTTTTTCACATGACTGTGATGCCCTGACACGCTCTTGAAAGTCGCCATAGAGCATATCTGCATACATGGCATTTGAACCTATGAGTTCATTGAAAAAAACAACACGCTGA
>NZ_JBFENQ010000106.1:0-6518 GCF_041551015.1 Sulfurovum sp.
CACTAAGATTTTGAAGTATATCTGGCTCCGTTACAAGACGCCCATCCTTTGCTATATTCATCACATGATGCAATCCTGTTCTTCCATTCGTATCATCTATCTTTTTTTCAAGACTTAAATGGGCGTCATACTCTGTGTTAAAATCACCTAGAACAATGTAAGGTTTTGACTTTGGCAAAGCATACAAACGTTTCTTCAGCACCTTGGCATACTTCATACGTTTACTCTCAACTCCATGGTATGCTCTGGATTTCCAGTGGTTCACAAATAGCCATAAAGACTCACCGTTTACATCTACCTCAACTTCAAGTATGTTACGTACCCGTGGCGAATAACTTACCTGCAACTCTCTTTGTGTTTTAATGGGAAACCGTGAAAGCAAAGCTACTTGTATCGGTGCATCTTTTTTAGAAGTAATAGCCGAATACCTATACCCACACCCTACACGTGAAAGTCGTTTTTTAAGTTGTTCAAAAATATTGGCATTTTCGATCTCCTGCAGTCCTAATATATCTGCATCCAGATCACAGATCACTTCTGTCACATGGTTGAGCTTTATGTCAACCATACGTTTTGTCCAATTATGTTTTAGGGTGTAATCATCATACTCCGTACCAACATACTCTGCATCAAAAAGATTTTCTACATTGTATGTTGCCACTTTGAATGGTTTTGAAAGAAGGAGTAAAGGCAGTAAAAATAAAAGCAGGTATCTCACATAATATCCTATAATTTTAATAGTATTCTACCCAAGTATTGAAAAGTATGGGAGAAGTATGACAATATGTCATAAAAGAATAGAAATATTTAAATTCAAAACCTCATAAAGTTATATATTTTATAAGGTTTTAGTTTTGAGATCGTTGTCCATCACCAAGCAAAATTCTTGATGAAACATTGGCAGAGCTATCATCTAATGACAAGCACAACATAATCTAACATAGAATATACTGTAAGTACATAATTTCCTTCTTTGAGAATATTGACTTAGAAAATTATTTCTAGATTCTCTTAAAGAAAGATATAATCCCTCACTTAAAAAATAGGACACAATATGAGTTATCTACATAACTACAAGATCAGAAAAAATATAATGGGCCTCTTGCTCTTGGTAGTAATGCTCTTTGGAACTTATGCTGCATTTGCTGATACACTTAAAGATGCACTAGGTGGAGAATCGAGTAGTTTATGGATTGAGATGGCTCCTTTCTCAGGATATGTAGCATTAGGAGCTATCATCCTGTATATTCCTCTAAACATATTAGATAAGAGACTTTACGAAAAGGCGCTAAAAGAAAATAAAGGCAAAGGCAGTAGCTAAATTGTCCCCCCTGTGAAAAGTTTTGTCGTTCTATCGGTAGGTAATTACTCTAAATGAGTAATGAAAACCTTATAAAATATAACTTTATAAGGTTTCAACAATTAGATATTTTTCAATCATTTTTCTTAAGAGCATTAGATTTCTCTTCATACTCTTCTGTATCTATTTCACCATTTGCATAGCGTCTATCAAGTATATCTTGTGCCGAAGAGTGTTTCTCTTTATTTTTTGTTAATTCTGTCAAAAAATAAAAAACAATAACTATGAACAGTATCAATGTAAACCACATACCAAAACCCATCCCCCAGCCATGTCCTACATAATCCATTTTAGATCCTTTATAAATTTAGTATGCCAGTCTGTATTAAGTGTGTATAGTCATTGGATTCTTTCTCACCAAGATAGTGAGATAGGAAAAAGATAGCCTAATTTTATAGGCTATCACTGCAATTTATTAATTGTTCATCATTCCTTGACCACCCATCATACCTTGATTGCCTTTCATACTACCATTGCATTTTCCCATTTGTTGGTTCTGCATCATACCTTGGTTACCCTGCATACCTTGATTTCCTTGCATCATTCCAACTTTACAATTTTGAATTTCTTGAAGAGTAGTAGCAGCATTAACACACTTTTTGACTCTGTCGATCTGTTGCTGAGAATTAGAGTTTTGCATCATACCTTTATTGCCTTGCATACTACCATTGCATTTCCCCATTTGTTGGTTCTGCATCATTCCCTGACCACCCATCATATCTTGGTTACCTTGCATCATTCCAGACTTATTTTTCATATTCGAATTTTGCATACCATTGCATTTTCCCATTTGTTGGTTCTGCATCATTCCCTGACCACCCATCATACCTTGGTTGCCTTGCATCATTCCAGACTTATTTTTCATATTCGAATTTTGCATACCATTGCATTTCCCTGTTTCACCATATGTGAGACCTGTAAATCCTATAATCAAGAGTGCAGTAACTGTAACGTTAATATTTTTCATAATAATCCTTTTATCAATTTATTATATATCGAAGTATAAAACGTTAATGTGCAAAGAGTGTGTAGTAAAATCAAAGAAAACCTATATTATGAATATGAATTTTTATACTATTTGATAAAGAATAGCATTGAGATTGAAAACCTTATAATCTAACATATTTTTTAAGGTTATTCGCTGTAGCGACGTTTGCGTACTATAAATCTGTATCCTTCAATAGAAAATCTTATAAAATGTTCTATATAGGATGTTTTATAAGGTATTAGTGCAGTTAGATAACTTTGGGTAACTATATATACTAAAGAGCTTAACGGAACATTTTTCCAAGCATATCCATAGCCCCATTAGGTCCCCTTACATTAGAAAGCATTTCATCCATGATGGTACCTTCCCCTCTGGTTGCCTGGTCTACCACTTGAGGTAATACTTGGGCTAATGCATTTGCAGCACTTTCTTGAGAAATTCCAAGTTCTGAACTAAAAGAAGCCACGTTATCTGAACCTAAAAGTGTCGTGATCTGTTCTATGGAGATGGATTTGTTTTCTCCATTACCTAACCATGAACCTACGATCTCACCCAAACCATTCTGAGACAATCCACCTACAAATTTCACAAGATCAAGTCCACCCTGACCATTTCCCACAAGGTTATTTAGTGCATTGGCAATATCATCTACATCAAGTTTTACTATTGCATCATCACCATTGTTTTGTATCATAGATGCGGCTATTTTAAATAAATCCGTTAATTCCATATCTTTTCCTTTAATATTTCTATCAGCGAGTATATTACAATAAGACAATTGAATTATCTAATAATTGTATCTTTTTTGCTTCAATAAGTTCTGTCAATGTACGTTTAAAATTTTTCTTACTCATGCCAAAGACTTTTTTAATCTCATCAGCATCACTTTTGTATGTAAATGGTAATGTACCGTCAGCTTCTTTAAGAAGTTGGATAATAGTGCCTTCTGACTCACCTATCTTCGCTTTTTTTCCTATAGGCTGTAAAGAAAGATCAAGTTTAAAGTCTTTTCTTACATTTTTAATATACACTTTCTTGCGGTCCCCTATGCGTATATCTTCAAAGATCTCATTGTCGAATAGCATCCCTTCGTACTGATTGTCTGCTACAACTTTAAATCCTAGTGGCGTTTTAGCCAAAACGATGGCATCCAACACTTTATTTTGATGTAGACCACTCATATCTCTGTTTAAATATTTACCTATTTTTTGGGTAGCAAAAAGACGATCTGTTTGTGCATCTAAACAGACACGTAAAAGATACTTTTTCCCTATAGTAAAATGTTCTTTTTGTTGAGAAAGAGGTACAAACAAGTCTTTAGGAAGTCCCCAGTTTACAAAAGCGCCATAAGGCTTGTAATCTACCACTGTAAAGTACCCATATTCACCAAGCTTTGCGTAAGGCATTTTGGTGGTAGCTACCGGTCTATCTTCACTGTCTGTATAAATAAATACATCTATAAGTGACCCCATAGGCATCTCATCTTCCATGACATAGACATTAGGAAGAAGTACTTCCTTCTCATCTTTTGCTTCAAGGAAATAGCCATAGTCTGTATCACGCATGACTTCTAAAGTGTTTATCTCACCAATATTAATAGTTAAATTTTTTGATTTTTCTTGCATGTGTTATTCCGTTTCATCTTAAATTCTGTGATGCACTCACAGTAATAATGACATTATAGCTAAAAAAATATTTGGCTATAATATTTTCACTATACATCAAGGAAGTAGAAATGATCCCAAATATATTAACAAACACAAACACAACAAAGAGTGGTAAAAAAGTTACCCATTTAGCCTGGTGGGTAACACTTGTTTTATCTATGGCACTTGCAGTGGGAACATGGAATCCTAGCGGACACCACTTTATACACTACATCTCTAATGTAGATGACATACTTTCAGGATTTAAACCCTTTGCGATACTTATCATGTTTGCACTTTGGCTACTTGCTATCAAATCTATCTTTCAAAGTTTGAAGTATTATGGTGCCATTATCACAGTCATCATCATCGGTGCGTTTATCTGGGGATTACAGCAGTATAATATCATCAATGTAACTGAGTTTGAGCAAGCAGGGTGGGCTGCCACCATAGGCGTAGGACTTCTGATCTGGTTTGGACTCAATGCCTCGATCATTTGGAAAAAACTTACGGGTGTCTATACGACTGACAGCAGCGATGAAGACTAACATTAAAAATTATCAGAATAAACAAACCTTTTTACTATCAACGCAGTTCTGTATTTTGGGGATATGAATATAAAAGGATTGCTGTTACAGTAATCGCGAGAGTCTAGAGGTTAGCCTCCCGCGATTATTTTAAGATACTCTCCAAATGTTTTGCAAAATCTTCAGGCGGAACAAATCCAGTCAAACTTTTCTCTGCCAAATAGTTATTTGACGTATCAAAGAAAATAATGTTCGGTGTACCGAAAAGTTCGAACTTTTTAAGTAGTGCTTTGTCTGCATCCGTATTGTCTGTCAGGTCTATCTTAATGAAAGTAAAGTTCTTCAAATGTTCTTGTACTCTAGGGTCTGGGAAAGTGATCTCCTCAAGTTCTGTACATGCAGTACAAGACTTTTTACCAAAATCAACAACCACTGGTTTATCTGATGCACTTACCTCTTTCATAAGACGTTCTACACTATAACCTCTATGTCCTTTTTCTGAATTCGAAAGTACATGATTGTCTACACTTCCTTTGGGTTGTGTAAATTTTTCAAATGGCCTAATGATTGAAGTTGAACCACTAATCCCCCCGATAAAGAGCGATGCCCCATAAAGCAAAAACACCATAGCCAGGAGTTGGAAAAGTTTTTTTGCACCATGTGTTACATTACTAGGGTTAAATACACCCATATAAAGTGATGAACCTATAAATAGCAATGACCAAAGTATCATCGTAAGACTATCTGGAAGTATACGTGAAAGCATAAAAATACCAAGACCCAGCATCATCACACCAAATGTTTGTGACACTACAGTCATCCAACCACCTGGCTTTGGCATAAATTTACCAGCGCCTATACCTACAAGTAGAAGTGGCATACCCATACCTATACTCATAACAAAAAGTGCAGCACCACCTAAAAAAGCGTCCCCCGTATGAGAAATAAACAGTACAGCACCTCCAAGCGGTGGTGCTACACATGGTCCTACAATAAGTGCAGAAAGAAGTCCCATAATTGCAGTCCCAATGATGCCTTTCCCTTGTGCATTATCACTGGCTTTTGTAAGTTTAGACTGCCATGATACAGGAAGCCCTATCTCGTAGTATCCAAAAAGAGAAAATGCTAAAGCCACAAACATCGCTGCAAAAACAGTCAGCACCCAAGGTGTCTGCATTGCTGTTTGTATATCTGCTCCCACCAATCCGGCTATGATCCCTACAGCAGTGTACGTTAAAGCCATCGAAACAACATATACTAAAGAGGTAAAAAACGCTTGAGCCACACTTGGTTCTTCATCTCCTCCCTGTTGAGAGACGATGATAGATGACAAAATAGGGATCATAGGAAAGATACACGGTGTCAATGCCAAGAGTAATCCAAAAATGAAGAAAAGAAGTAAAATAAATATGGAGCTTTCATTGACGAGGATATCTGCTATTTTTGCGGTATTACCCTCTTTTACAAGTTTTGATATCTTATCAAATACGCCAAGTTCTGCTCCTTTAAAATCAAAGGTCTTTTTAATGGGTTGATAACAGATACCTGCATCCGAACAGCCTTGAAATTCTATTTCAAGCGTATAATCACCTTTGACTTTAGATTCTATCTCCTGCGTGGAAATTGTTACGATCAACTCTTTTTCATATACCATATCACCATCAAAATCATGTGCTTCTGGTTTCGTAACCGTAAGTTCAACTTGAGAAGGGGAAATGATTCTATAATATAATGTGTTTTCATAAACATGGATTTTATCTGCCATAATGATTTTTGTTTCTATCACATCATCTTTCAGTACAGCACTGACTTGAAATGCTTCATCTGGCGATAAAAACTTCTGTTTTTGCAATGCACTGTCAAAACCTGCAAATGCAAATGTACTTAAAAGGAAACTCAATAAGAGTAACTTTTTTACTAAATCATTCATTTTTTCTCTTTTATATTAAACTTTTATAGTATTCTATTGTACTATTTGTGTATAAGGTGTGTAATAG
>NZ_JBFENQ010000107.1:0-6374 GCF_041551015.1 Sulfurovum sp.
GGTACACATAAAGATACATTAGAAAAAAATGATTTGCATCAGTTTGCAGAAGTATTGAAAAAAGTACATACTTTAAAAATAGAGAAAGATCCTATACTGTTAGAAACACTGGTCGAGACAAAATCAAAGGCAGTGAAGGATGCTTTTGCAACCTTAGAGAGGTTTCCGTCTGAATATGTGTTGTGTCACAATGATCTCAATCCTCGTAATATACTCTTTACAGAAACGATTCAATTGATAGACTGGGAAGACGCAGCCATAAACGACAGGTATTTTGATCTGGCATCGGTATGTGTTGAGTTTAATCTAAACAAAGAAGATGAAGTTTATTTTTTACAACGTTACTTTATTAGAGAAAATAAAATCAATGATGAAAAGCTCAAAGCGTATAAGATCATTTATCAAGCCTTATGCACCCAATGGTTTGAAAACTTGGAGAAGAAAAGCTAAATTTAGCAGACGCCTCCTCCACATGGAGATTGACCCGTAGCAAAAAACCGGGCTGTCACAGTATCCATCGTTGAGATATGTGTTTGAAGCCAAGCCGGTAAAGTTTCTATAAAATAGATCTTTAGTGCCTGTATATCTCTTTTCTGCTGCCAATGGGAAAATAGATTTCGCATCTCCTGGAGTGCTCTGTCATGTTCACCTTTGTGTGCAAGGTAAGGAGGAAAACGCATCTCTTGCATTTTGATCTCTTCATTTTGAAAATGGATAACCGTATGTTCTATCCACTCCTTATAGAGCTTGTCTATAGCTGTTGCACTCTCATCGCTGCCATCATATTTTAATATATGTTCAAAAATATTGTTAATGATATCGACATCTTCTTTGTGGACCTCATTCATAAAGTCCATATCAACTTGTGGTATTTCATGATGATCTATAAGCATAGGTTTCCTTGTATAGTATTATTCTACAGTCACAGATTTAGCCAGGTTTCTTGGCATATCTACATCATTCCCAAGTCTTACAGAAATTTCAAGTGCAAGCAGTTGTGTCACGACCATCATTTCAAAAAACTCTAACATAGGATGAGAATCATATGTTGTTTGTATAAAGTCATCAGCCAAGTCAAATGGTTCTGGTGAGATGGCCAATATCGTTGCATCTCTGGCACTTAATTCTTCTACATTTGATTTGATCTTATCGTAGTGCATGGTTTTTGGCATAAGTGCAATGGTGAAGAGTTCACTATCAGCCAAGGCAATAGGACCATGTTTCATCTCACCTGCAGGGTAACCTTCTGCGTGCAAGTAACTTATCTCTTTAAGTTTTAATGCCCCTTCAAGCGCAAGCGGGAAGAAGATATCTCTGCCGATGAAGAAGAAACCATGTCCATGGAGATAGCGTTTTGAGAGTCTATGGAGTTTTTCATGTAACTTATCAGTGACGATCAGTGCTTTAGGTGTATGCAGCATTGCACCGATTTCAGTTTTGAGTATCTCTTTTGAAACCGTGTCTTTTTCTTGACCTACATAGAGAGCCAGCATCCAAAGCACCATCGTCTGCGTCGCAAAAGCTTTAGTACTTGCAACCCCTTTTTCTATACCGGCTCTCGTTAAGATGGCAGCATCACTTTCCCGAACGATAGAAGAGTTGTCAACATTACAGATACTCAGACTTCTCAGTCCTGCACGTTTTGCCATTTTTAGGGCTTCCAGGGTATCTGCTGTCTCACCACTTTGTGAAATAGTGATGAAGAGAGTGTCTTGTGTGAGTAAAGGATCTTTGTATCTAAACTCAGAGGCGATCTCAACATCACATCTTACTTTTGCGATACGTTCAAAGAGATATGCAGAGGTTAGGGCAGAGTGATAACTGGTACCACAGGCACAGATCTTGATAGCAGAGATCCCTTCAAAGAAGTTTTCATCTAGTTCATCAAAAGCAATTGCATCATCAAGTACACGTCCCATCATCGTCTCACTCATTACGCGACTTTGTTCATAGATCTCTTTTTCCATGAAAAAACGGTATCCATCTTTTTGAGCAAGTATCTTATCAGCGGAGAGTGTTTGTGTAGTGAAACTTTTACTTCCATTTTTGTCAAATAGATGCACCTTACCCTCGTGGACATAACCATACTCGCCATCTTCAAGATAATAAACTTCTGTCGCTTTACCTATTACGGGAGTATCTGAAGAGGCGAAATAAACTTCATCTTTATCAAATCCTACAAGCATAGGAGAACCATTTTTTGCAAAGAAAATGATATCTGGTGCTGCTTCAGTGATAAGCAGGGTTGCATAAGCACCTTCTAATCTTTTGATGGTTTTTTCAAAGGCAGGAAAGGAATCATTAGATACATTATAATATTTTTCAAATAGATGCACGATCGTTTCAGTATCAGTCTGACTAAGGAAAGTTACACCTTCATTTTGTAGTTCAGTTTTTAGTTCTTGATAGTTTTCGATGATCCCATTATGAACAACATAAGAGTATGCACCTAAGTGTGGATGTGCATTGAGTTCTGTTGGTTTACCATGTGTTGCCCATCTGGTGTGACCAATAGAGATACCAAACCCTTCACTTTTATAGGCTTTTGTTTTTTCACGCAGGTTTTCTAATTTACCTATGGCTTTATAGTCATGAAGTTTGTTGCCTTCAATGACAGCAATACCGGCAGAATCATATCCTCTGTATTCAAGTTCTTGTAAGCCTTCGAGCAATATCTCTTTTTTTTCTTTAGGTCCTATATATCCAACGATTCCACACATCTTATTCATTTCCTGTAAGTTTATCTATTATAGTTTCAACATTATGACAAAAGTTTCCATGCTTTTCGATGAGAAACATATCTCTTACCCGGCTTTTAAGTGTATGTATCTTTGCCGTAGCAATGTCAATGCCCATATCATCAAAGATATTAATAATATAGGCAAGCAAACCTTTTTGATCTTTACAGTTGAGATGCATAGCAGCATACGTTTTTGAATGCTCACAGTCTATTTGAATTTCAGATGGATCTATATGAGGTATCTGTGGAGTACTGATTTTACCAGGTTTAAATGCATTATGAATCATCTCTTCGATGAAACCTATATCTTCTGCATCCACTGTTTGAGAAAAATCTATTTTAAAATATTTCAGATCATCAAAAAGTTTACATATATCCATATGGACCACATTTAAACTTGAAAGTTTTGCAAGAAGGTAACTTAAATTAAAGTCATCTCTTCTGATCACTTCAATTGTCAAATATTTGTCATTATTGATCGAAAATTCATAGTTTTTCGTTTCAAATGCTTTTTTTGTAATGGCAAGTATGCGTTTTGTGTTATACCGTAAAAAGAGAAGGTTTGAAGGAATATGTAAAATCTTTCTTTGTTGGATTTTACTCAATACTTGAAAATCAGCATTGCGTTGCAGTGTCAACTCCTTTTTCAAACGTTTCTCTGTTTCATCAAGTATAGTGGTTTGTCCCAAAACAGCTAAAGTTTGTTTATAAAGTGTTTTTATGAGTTTTGCATTGAAAGAATTATAGGTACCTTCACCAACACCATTCATATCGGCATATGTCACGATATAAATCATGTCCAAGAGTTTTTTTGTTTTAAAATGTGAAGCAAAAGAGAGTATTACGGTCTCACTATATATATCTTCTCTTTGTGCGACTTTACTCATGAGTGTATGGTAGGTGATGAGTGTCTCTCCAATATTTATCAAACTCTCTTCTATTTGCAGTCTTTGTGAAAATACTTTAAAAAGAGAAGCACCTACAAAATGATGATCCCGCTTACGCCCTTTCCCAGCATCATGCAAAAATACGACTAGTTTAAGCATGGCTTTTTCATCGTTAGAGAGTGTTTCCCATAGTGTTTGTATAAAATGGTCTTTGATGTGTTCCAAATGGTAGAGGCATTTGAGTGAATGGATATCTACAGCATACTGATGATATCCATCAAATTGAGGAAGATCAACCACTTTTTTAATAGGAGGGATTGTATATCTCAAAAGTTTGGAATAAGAGAGTGTTCTAAAAATAGAATAACAATGTGGTTGATAAAATAATGTTCTGATAGTTCTATACAGTGCCTTAGTTAGTCTTTCGGGTTTATTGATGCTGATGAGTTGCTGTAGTAATGTCGGATGAGCATAAAAAGGTTTGTCAGTATATTCTTTCAAGTGTATAAGAATATCATTGAAGTTTTTCATATCCTTTTGAGGGTAAATATAGTTTTTACTTGTATCATCCTCTTTGTAATCTTTGGTAAGTGTATCAAGCCAGATAATACTGTAGAGTCTGATAGTTTTAAGGCTGTCTGTGACTTTTTTAGTAAAACGCATATGTCCTTTCTGACTATTTTCATATCCAAGCAGTGTAGCAATACCAGGTATAAGGTCAAGTCGTAATTGATCCTCCTTTTTCTTTGCAACAAGATGGAGTGCAGAACGTACACGAAATAAAAATTCTAAGGCAATACGAAAGGTTTGGTACTCATTTTCATCTACAATAGTAGAGGGAAGATTTTTTATATTATTGACATTAAAAAGTATTTTTCCTATCCAAAAAACAAGATTTGCATCACGAAAACCACCTACACCTTCTTTAAGATTTGGTTCCATTGTAAGTGGGTATTTTCTATGTTTTATCTCTTGTTCTTCCAGTTTAAGTCGTATGAACTCTTTTATATTGTCATGGCGTATCTGAGAGATCGCATTTTGTGTTTCAGTCCATACAAAAATTGAACCTTCGATCATGCGTGATTCAATCAAGGCCGTCTTTATAGTTATATCCGTTTGAGACACTCCATACAGATCATCGATCGTATGTACCCTATGTCCCAGTTTTAAACCGGTATCCCAAAGAATATAAAGCATTTTTTCGATCAACTCTTTTACATTGTATCCGGGGATATCTTTATAGACCAGCATGAGGTCAATATCGGAATGTACACAAAGTTGTTCTCTACCGTAAGAGCCAAGTGCAACTAGTGCAAGGGGGATGGAGTTTTTCATAGGAAGATAATCCCCGAACATATCCCGTGTAGCAACTTTATAGACCAGCTTGAGGATACTGTCTATTTTTTTCGTATGCTTAACAAGAAAATCTTTCCCTCCAGAAGTAGAAAAAGTCTCTTCAAGGGTGTCAAAATAGATTTTAATATCTTTTTTAAGTACTTTAGCGATCTCAAAATCAGCGGCATTATCATAAAGTAATTCCTCTATTTGGGCTTTAACTGTATCCAATATTACTCTCCATAATGTTATATTGGTATAATACCCAAAAATAACTATGGATGTACTCAGAATGGATTTGATACAAAAGGTACGTAACAAAGAGAGACTCACCCAAGAAGAGGGTGAAGCACTTTATGACTTGGACCTCTATACACTTGGTGAACTCGCTGATGAAATTCGTAGAGAGAAGTATGGCAATAAAAGTTACTTTAATATAAACCGACATATAAACCCTACCAACGTATGTGCAGATATCTGTAAGTTTTGTGCCTACTCTGCAAGTAGAAAAAATCCAAACCAATATACTATGACGCATGAAGAGATCTTAGACATTGTAAAAAATTCAGTTAAGAACGGTGCAAAAGAGATGCACATTGTCTCTGCACACAATCCTAATGATGGTGTAGAGTGGTATATGGGTGCATTCAGAAAGATCAAAGAAGCGTTTCCTGATCTACATGTGAAAGCGATGACAGCCGCAGAGATAGACTTTTTGACCAGAGAGTATGGACATAGCTATGATGAAGTTATAGCTATGATGATAGAAAATGGTGTAGATTCTATGCCTGGTGGTGGTGCAGAGATCTTTGATGAAGAGGTACGTGAATATCTGTGTAAGGGTAAAGTGACTTCAGACCAGTGGATAGAGATACACCAAAAATGGCATGAGAGAGGCAGAGAAAGTAATGCCACCATGCTCTTTGGACATATAGAGACACGTGCACATCGTATAGACCACATGATAAGACTACGTGACTTGCAAGACAAAACAGGTGGATTTAATGCCTTTATCCCTTTAGTCTATCAAAGAGACAATAACTTTCTAAAAGTGAAAGATTTTCCGTCAGGGCAAGAAATACTCAAAACCTATGCTATTAGTCGGATTATGTTAGATAACATTCCACACATTAAAGCATACTGGGTTACTGCGTCGGTCAATCTCGCACTGATTGCCCAAGAGTTTGGTTGTGATGATCTGGATGGTACGATAGAAAAAGAATCTATTCAATCTGCTGCCGGTGCAGCAAGCAGTCACGGTATGGATCTTCATGATTTTGTAGCACTGATCAAAAACTCTGGTTTTCAACCCATAGAACGTGATAGCCTTTATAATGAGTTGAAAGTCTATTAGTATGGAAAAACGTTATTATCCTTATGAAGATTTTTTGGCCGATACAAAAGATCTGACA
>NZ_JBFENQ010000108.1:0-6372 GCF_041551015.1 Sulfurovum sp.
AATTTAAACGAGTGTTTAAAATTGATACATATATGAAAGGAGTCATTGCTCTAAATCCGACTTTTGACATAGACTTAAGTGCTTCTTTGCTATCCTCCTATAGATTTAGCAGACTAGCTTTTGAAAAAATAAATAATCAAAAAATAGGAAACAACGATGAGTGAAGTACAAACAGTAGATAATATGGTCTCAATTTCGATTGATGGCGTCGAGTATAAGGCAAAAGAGGGTGAATATATCCTTAATGCTGCTCGTGCCAACAATGTTTTCATCCCAGCTATATGTTACTTGACAAGATGTTCGCCAACATTGGCGTGCCGTATTTGTCTGGTTGAGGCAGATGGAAAACAAGTATATGCATGTAACGCTAAAGTGAAAGAGGGAATGGAAGTCACCATTGACACGCCAAATATCCTTGAAGAGCGTAGAGCTATTATGGAAGTTTATGATGTAAACCACCCGCTTCAGTGTGGTGTATGTGACAAGAGTGGTGAGTGTGAGTTGCAAAACTATACACTTGAACTCGGGGTTGATTCACAATCATATATGATTCCAGATACGAAAAGAGAGGCAACAAATTGGTCTTCAGTACTACACTATGATCCAGGCCTTTGTATCGTATGTGAACGTTGTACTACTGTATGTAAAGACATGATAGGTGATGCAGCGATCACTACGGCAAAAAGAGGTGG
Organism: Sulfurovum sp.; assembly: GCF_041551015.1. Classification (GTDB taxonomy): domain Bacteria; phylum Campylobacterota; class Campylobacteria; order Campylobacterales; family Sulfurovaceae; genus Sulfurovum. The sequence goes on from NZ_JBFENQ010000108.1 coordinate 693, forward strand.
TGCAGACCTTGACAAAGGGTATAAAGACTCTATGCCAAAAGATGCATACTCTATGTGGAACAAACTTCAAAAGTCTGTTATCGCTCCTAGCAATGGGACAGAGTTTACAAATTGTTCAGACTGTGGTGAGTGTCTCGCTGTATGTCCGGTTGGTGCACTGGTAAGTCGTGATTTTGTGTATCAGTCAAATGCTTGGGATTTAAGAAGAATACCTGCTGTTGCAGCACACTCAAGTGATGGGGCACAAATTTATTATGAAGTAAAACCTACGTCAATTGAAGACAGATCTGAAAAGATCTACCGTGTTACCAATGAATGGAACTATGTATCATTAGACGGTTCAGCACGTTTTGCGTATGATTTTGAGAACAGAAATGTAAGTAAAGATGAAGCAGCATTTAATGCAGCACTTGAAGCATTCAAAAAAGCAGATACAGTTCGTTTTAATTCTATGATCACAAATGAAGAAGCGATGATGCTTCAAACACTTAAAGAAAAAATGGGACTTAAACTCTATAATCCAGAGGTAAGAGCATTCCAAAAATTCTTAGGGCACTATGCTGCCGCGTCAGGTTCATCTTTATACTCTACAGATACAGATGCGATCATGAAGAAGAGTGATTTTGTTATCTCTGTGGGTGCAGCACTTAGAAATGATTCTCCAGCACTTAAATATGCGTTTAACAACGTACAAAAGCTTAACAAAGGTGCAGGACTTTATTTCCACCCGGTAGGTGATACACTCATCCCTACATTTGGTAAGACAATTGAAGTGTTCAATCACAAAGTGGGACTTGAAGAAGCAGCACTCTATCTTATCTTAGATCTCTTTGCTGATAAAGATAAACTTCCTGCTGAGGTCAAAGAATATATTGAAAGCTTTAAAAGTTCTGAGACTAGAACAGTTAAAGAGCAAATCATGAAGACTGTAAAGGAGATGGTTGTCAATGAAGAGACCGGAGAAGAGGAAGAAGTATCTAAAAAAGTAAAAGAGACTGTTGAAAAAGAGATCACAGTTACTATTAATGGTTTAGTGAATTTACTCGGCGGAGACTCTGAAAAATTCGATGATGCATTTGATAAGATGATAAAGAAAAAAGAAGCTTTCTCACTAATGGTGGGTGAAGATCTTTACTTCCATGAAAAAGCAGAAAATCTGGCTAAACTTGTGGCACTAGTTGAAGCAACATGTAACATTGATGTAGTGATGACACCACCAAAGTCAAATGCATTGGGTGTAGCACTGATCTGTGATCTTGATGATGAGTGTTCTGGATACACCATAGGTTACAATGAAAATGGTGACTTTAGACTCTCTGCACTAGGTGATGGTGATTTAGATATGCCTGCAATGAATCAGCAAGAGGGGACATTAACATCAATGGCTAAAAGAGTACTTCCTACCAATGCTGCATTAGAGTATGGTGGATATGAGCTAAATGATCTTATGAAAGCACTTGTAGGGGCACCAGAAGAGACTATTGACTGGACAGAGATGCTTCCTGAAGGAAAAGGCTTTAAAGCGCTAGCATTTGACTCATTACCAAATGCATTTACTAATCAAGGTGTAGATAATCGTGGATATAGACTTGATGTTACGGTTCAAGAGGTAGAACTACCGACTGTAGAGAAGTTTGATGAAAATTTAGCACTTGAAGGTGAAATCGCGTATAGATGTAACCCTGCTAGACAGTTTAATGACTTTACAGACAAATCACACGAAATCTTTGAAGCATTTGCACTCTATGCAAGTACAGCTAAAGCAGAGAGTTTGGGAGAAAAAGTAGAAGTAGTATTTGAGAATGGAAGTATTACTTTAGATGTAGTTGCGGATGAAAAGATCCAAGGTGACATTGTAAAAGTACCAGATTTTAAATCTGCTAAAGATGTGTATGGTCTCTTTGGAGAGTCAAGATATCAAACAGTAACATTGAGAAAGGTGTAATATGGAAACAACACTTGTAGAAAACTTACCAGAGGTAACTGCTGTAGGTGTCATTATCAAAGCCGTGATTATCTTGGCTGTGATTTCGGCAATTGCAGGTTTTGGTACTTATATAGAAAGAAAAGTACTTGCATTTATGCAAAGACGTCTTGGGCCAATGCACGTAGGACCTTATGGTTTACTGCAAATTGCGGCAGATGGTATTAAGCTCTTCACAAAAGAAGATATCATCCCACAAAATGCAAACAAGTTGATCTTTATGATCGCACCGATTATTACAGCAGCAACTGCATTTATTGCACTTTCTGCTGTACCTGTTTTCCCAGATTTTACTGTCCCTGAGTTTATTCCTTTACTTGGTGGTACATTTGTACCATCTATCGCATCTGACTTAAACATTGGTGTATTGTTTGTACTTGGTATGATGGCAGCTGGTCTTTATGGTCCATTGCTTGCTGGTATGTCACAAGCTAACAAATGGGGTATTATCGGTGCAGCAAGAACTGCGGTTCAGTTTTTATCCTATGAGGTAGTTACAGGGCTTTCTATCTTAGCACCGATCATGCTGGTTGGTTCATTATCATTTGTTGATTTTAATGAAGCGCAAGCTGGTGGTATCGGTTCATGGCTTATTTGGCAACAACCAGTAGCATTTGTACTTTTCCTTATAGCAGGATTTGCAGAGACGAACAGAACACCATTTGATCTTCTTGAGCATGAAGCAGAAGTTGTTTCTGGTTATGCAACAGAGTATTCAGGTATGAGATGGGGTATGTTCTTCATTGGTGAGTATGCAAACATGATCACTGTTGCAATTATTGCTTCAATTGTATTCTTAGGTGGATATGACGCAGCGGGTGCATTTGGATGGTTGTTTATTATCCTTAAAGTTGCATTTTTCTTCTTCTTAATGTTATGGGTTAGAGCATCATGGCCACATATTAGACCAGATCAGTTAATGTGGCTTTGTTGGAAAGTATTAATGCCAATCGCTTTAATCAATATTTTGATTACTGCTATAGTGATGATGGTATAAGGGAGCAGGTATGAGTTTAGAACAATTTAAAAACAGAAATGTAGGAACGCAAAACTACAAAAAAGTTGATGTAGGAAGTAAACCTGAAACAGCTATGGAGCAGTTTTCACAAGTTGTGAAGAGAACATTTAAAGGTGAACTTTTTGTAGGACTTTGGGTAACTTTAAGAGAGATGATCAATGCTCTTTTCAAAGGTCAGATGCATACAGTAAAGTATCCATTTGAAAAAATGCCAATATCACCAAGATATAGAGCGATACATGACATGCTTAGATTACTTGAATCAGGTAACTACAGATGTATCGGTTGTGGTCTTTGTGAAAAGATATGTATCTCTAACTGTATCTCTATGGATACAAGATATGATGAAGATCAACGTAAAGAAGTGAGTGAATATACCATTAACTTTGGTCGTTGTATCTTCTGTGGTTATTGTGCAGAAGTATGTCCGGAACTTGCTATTGTTCATGGACCGCGTTATGAGAATGCCTCAGAGCAAAGAGCTGGTTTCTCACTCTTTGAAGATATGTTAACACCTATCGATAAACTGAACTTACAGCAAGAGTATGATGGATTTGGTGCAGTATCTCCAAATGCAGATGAAAACATTAAACAAACGCCACTAGCGTATTAGGGAGAGTAGAATGTATGAAATCGTAGCCTTTTACCTATTTTCGGCTTTAACAATAGGACTTTTCTTGATCACAGTGATGAGTAAAAATATACTTTACTCTATGACATCACTTGCAGCAGGTATGGTACTTATCTCTGGATTCTTCTTCATCTTGGGTGCAGACTTCCTTGGTGTAGTTCAACTTGTGGTATATGTAGGGGCTATTATGGCTCTCTACGCATTTGCAATGATGTTCTTTGATGCAACAAGAGATATCAAAGAGAAAAATACAAACAATGCTTTAGTCTTCTTGCTTGGCGGACTCTCAGCATTGGTATTGGTACTGATGTTCGCAGCACCGATCTTCAGCGAGAATATCCAGGCACTTTACCCAATGCATGAAGGTGTAGGTAATGCACAGGATGTTGGAATCGTGCTCTTTACAAAGTATCTTGTACCGTTTGAAGTAGCCGCACTCATGTTGCTCGTAGCAATGATCGCTGGAATTATACTTGCTGGTAAGAAAATGGATGTGAGTCTCACTGAAGATATGGGTGCAGATGATGAAATTATGATAGTAAAGGATGAAAAATGATGATAGGTCTTTCTCACTATTTGATCGTATCTGCGATACTCTTCTCTATAGGATTGGTCGGTGTACTTAGAAGAAGAAACCTTTTAATGCTTTTCTTCGCAACAGAAGTAATGCTGAATGCAGTCAATATAGCCTTTGCAGCGATTTCACATTATTACAATGATTTGACAGGTCAAATGTTTGCATTCTTTATCATTGCGATTGCAGCGAGTGAAGTGGCAGTGGGTCTGGGTATATTGATCGTATTGTATAAAAAACAGGGAAGTCTTGATCTTGACGACCTTGCAAGTATGAGAGGATAATAATGGAAAATTTAGTATATGTAGCACTTTTTGCACCATTTGTAAGTTCTCTTTTTGCAGCTTTATTTGGTATGAGTGAAAGAAAAATATTTGTAGGTATTGTTGGTTCTATACTTATAGGTGTAGCATTCGTTGCTTCGGCAACATTGGCATACAATCTTTACACGACAGGTACAGTCGTACATGTAACGATGATGGATTGGATCAATGCAGGTGATCTGAACATACCGTTTGGTTTTGTGGTTGACCAGATATCGGTTACAATGATGACAGTGGTGACTTTGGTTTCTACTGTAGTACATATCTATGCGATCGGTTATATGGACCATGATAAGAGTTTCAACAGATTCTTCTCATACCTCTCTGCCTTCGTATTCTCTATGATGATACTTGTGATGTCAGATAACTTTGCCGGTCTGTTTATAGGTTGGGAAGGTGTTGGTGTTTGTTCATGGCTACTGGTTGGTTTCTGGTACCATAAGCCGGACCAGGCAAGAGAAGACAATCCTTCTATCTCACCTTCATGGGCAGCAAATGAAGCATTTATTATGAACCGTATCGCTGACCTTGGTATGTTGGTCGGTATCTTTATCCTTTATTGGAACACGGGTTCTTTGCAGTATGATGAAGTATTTGCTCAGCTTCCATATCTTGGTGAAACAGTGTTAGTAACGGCTGCGATCGCACTCTTTATCGGTGCGATGGGTAAATCAGCGCAGTTCCCGCTTCATACATGGCTAACAGATGCAATGGAAGGTCCTACGCCTGTTTCTGCATTGATCCACGCAGCAACGATGGTAACAGCAGGGGTTTTCCTCGTCATTAGATCTAATCCATTGTACAGTATGGAAGAAGTGGCAGGGGTGAGTTTCTTCATTGCATCACTTGGTACCTTTGTTGCATTCTACGCAGCATCTATGGCACTGGTTGAACGTGACCTGAAAAGAATTATTGCCTACTCTACGCTTTCACAGTTAGGGTACATGTTTGCTGCAGCAGGACTTGGTGCGTACTGGATCGCAATGTTCCACCTAGCAGCACACGCATTCTTTAAAGCACTCCTCTTCCTTGGTGGAGGTAACGTAATGCATGCGATGCATGATGAGCTTGATCTCTTTAAGATGGGGGCACTAAGAAAGAAGATGAGAGGGACATGGATCTACATGACCATCGCTTCCATTGCACTTGC
>NZ_JBFENQ010000109.1:0-6286 GCF_041551015.1 Sulfurovum sp.
AGATCTTTGAGCCATTCATATTTTTGTAATGCAATTTCAATAGGAAGGATCTCAAGTCCCTCTGACACGGAGTGTGCATCTAAAACATCCCAGTCTTTGACTAGAAAGCTTGCGGAACGTTCCTGTTTTTCATCAAATGCAACCTTTCTTAGCGTTCCCTTTGTCGTGTCATCGAGTTGATTCATATGTGATCCTTTGGTTCTTTGATGCATGCTACACATCCACTAAAACCGAGCTTCTTAATATCTTCCATGATTGACTTTGGATTGCCGGTGCAGACGATTTTACCGTCCATAAATACGTGTCCGACATCAGCATCGATATAATTGAGAATATGTCCCGTATGCGTGATAATTATTGCTGAACGTTCACGCAGCTTTTTCGGCGTATCTTTTTGAAGGATCTTATTGATCGCCTTTGAGATGACGGCAATATTTTCAATGTCGACACCCGATTCCGGTTCGTCTATTAACAGTAGATCAGGGTTTTGTGCATAGAGTTTCAGTACTTCAGCCCTTTTAAGCTCTCCTCCGGAAAAACCGACATTGAGCTCTCTTTCCAGAAAGTTTTCCATACTGAGTGCCCGAATCTCATCATCAAGATCTTCGGAGCGGTTGATTGCATTAAGAAAGTTTTGGAGTGTTACTCCTTTGATCTTGGGCGGATGCTGAAAAGACATACCGATACCCATATTAGCGATTTTATCTGTTGTCATATCCTGTATGTTTTTGGATTTTATCCTGATCTCTCCCTTATCAATACTATAGCCAGGAAGTTTCATAATGGCATTGAGAAGCGTAGATTTTCCAGAACCATTTGGGCCAAAAATAACGTGGATTTCACCTTTCCTTACGATCAGGTTCATTCCTTTGATAATCTCTTTATTTTCTACAGAAACATAAAGGTCTGTAATTTCTAACACGGGTACATCCATTCTAAACTCTTTTATTTGTTATGGGCTGTTAGTAATTTATATAGTGACTTTAACACACCAATGCAATAAACTCATTAATATAAATTATATCATAAAATATTTCTACCACTGTTTTCCATTCAAGTATCTTTCTTGGTCAATAGTATTTAATGATTTAGCATTTAAACGTGGAAAACAGAAGACAGATTTAGTACATCAAAATTAAGTAGTTTGTTACTCTCTTCCAGTAAAATTTTAGTAGGCATCAAATAGCATTTGTATTTTTTCATGGTCATGTATGAGACTGTAAAGTGCTCTTTTCTCATCTCCTCTAATATGCTCTTCAAATGTAACATTTTCAGTTTGATAAAAAATGCCAAGAGGTATAGGATCATTTTCAAGTGCTTTGATCATAGCTGAGGGGAGGTTGCTGCTGTCATAGCCACTCTCTAGTTCATAGGTATTATCTTTAAACCATTTATAGGTATTTGTCTTATTAAATACAACACAGGGTTGAAAGACATCAACTAAGGCATACCCTTTGTGTAAAAATGCTTCTTTGAGTACCGCTTTTGCATGTGCATAATTTCCTATATTAACACGCGAAACAAATCCGGCCTTTAGTGCCAATGCGACAGATATAGGGTTGAACGGTTCACTGCTAACACCTTTTGTCTGTACGGGTGTTTTAAACCCTTTCTGGCTTGTGGGTGAGGCTTGTCCTTTGGTGAGACCATAAACCATATTGTTATGTACGATATGCACGATATCAGGATTTCGTCTGATGGTATGCATAAAATGATTACCACCCTCGCCATACATATCTCCATCACCACCTTCAGCAATAACAGTTAGTGCAGGATTGGATGCTTTTAGTGCTGTTGCTACAGGAAGTGCTCGTCCATGTAGTCCACCAAACATGTGTGTATCTATGTAGTAGGGAGTTTTGGCAGCTTGGCCAATACCTGAAACAATGACTGTCTGCTTAGGATTAAGTTCAAGCTCTGTCAGTACCTCTTCAAGAAGTTTTAATATTCCGAAATTACCGCACCCAGGACACCATGCAGGCTTTGAACCGGGTCTATCAAGTGGATGTTTCATTTTAGATCCTTTAGTATGTTGCTCAGTTTTTCTTTTAATAAGTCTGCAAAAAAGGAAAATCCGTTGGACTCAAGAATACGGTGATCAATGCTTATATCATGACTTTTCAAGATATCTGCAAACTCTCCTGTAACATTATTTTCTATCACAATATTTGTTTCAGTTTTTTTCAGTACTTCAAGATGTTCTGGATTAAGTGGATGTACCCAAAAAAAATGTACATGAAAAAGTCGAGGATCATTCAGTTCTTTCAATACTTCAGTGATTGCACCTTTTGTAGAACCCCAACCTATGAGTGCGATGCTTCCTTTCCCCATAATGCTAGGTTCATAGGCCTCAAAAATAGTAAGGTCTATTTTTTGTTTTCGTTTCTTAACCATATTTTCACGTACATGATAGCTTTCCGTACTTTGACCACGTTCATCATGTTCATGACTGGATGAGACTACAAGGCCATCACCTAGACCAGGTACCCCTCTTAGTGAAATACCCGTATCATTGAATTTGTAGCGATCATAGGATGGATCTGTAGTTTGAATATATCGCCGTTGTTCATAGACACTGAAATCAACTCTTTCCATCATACTTATTGAGTCTGCAAGATATTGATCACTGAGATAAATAACAGGCATCTGATATCTGTCTGCCAATTCAAAAGCAAGATACCCATAGTCTATACACTCCTGTAAGTCTCCAGGAGCTAAAACGATACGACCGAAATATCCATGTCCACTGTGTATCGCTAGATTTAGATCTCCCTGTTCACTTCTTGTGGGAAGTCCTGTAGCAGGTCCAGGTCGTTGTGCCAGATAGACTACGGCTGGTGTTTCACTCATACCTGAGAGACTCATTGCTTCACTCATCAGTGCAAATCCTCCTCCTGAAGTCGAAGTCATCGCACGTGCTCCCCCAAACCACCCACCAAGTACCATATTAAGGGATGCAATTTCATCTTCACTTTGTTCTACTACCAGGTCAAACTCTTTAGACATTGAAGCCATAAAGTTCAGCACACCTGTAGATGGTGACATAGGATACGCAGTTATCATATTGCATCCTCCGATCAAAAAACCAAATCCTGCTGCAGAGGATCCATTAATTAAATGCATGGTCTCTTTAAGTGTTGATATAGGGTTGGGAAGTTTAGGGATATCCATACTTGCTAAGTTTTTACCATAGGTAAATCCTTCTTGCATAGCTGTTTCATTCTCTTGTGGATTATGCTCATAAAATATAGCTTCTATACTTTGGGACAACATCACCGTAGTAATCCCAAACATACCAAATAATACACCTGCAACATATGAGTTCGCATAATGTAGACCACCAATTTTTTTGACCGTTTCCAACATAGGTATGGATTGGATATGTATCTGTTCATCTTTGATATTTTTATCTGCTAAGACAATAGTATCATCTGTCAATCGTTCATGAACATGAGATATAGCATCAGCATCCAGTGCTATGAATAGATCAACATGCCAACATGGAGCATTTATAGGACCGTCTGCAATGCGGAGCAGGGTTGTGTTACTTCCTCCTCGTACCCTGGACATATACTCTTTAGTGGAAAATACAAAATATCCACTTCGCTTAAAGGCATCACTTAAAATATGTTCTAAAGTCATAATACCAGTACCTGCAGCACCTCCAATGAGTATAGAGATACTATGTGTATAATGATGTTCTTGCTTTTTAGGTTTAGGAAGAGATACTGGGGACTTGGAAATAGTTGAGTGGAATGGGATTTTTAATTCTTTCATAATGACTCCTTTTCTGGCCAGGTAATCTTACCTCCATGGTATGCCAAAATAATCACTGTAATTCCAGTAAAAAATATAATACCATGATAAAGTATGCTAGGTAGATTATATAAATACACAACATCAGGATCATTAAGATAGATACCAATACCGACAATACCAAGTAAAAGCGTAATAATAGAGAACGAAAGTTTAATGACAAAAATATGTGTGAAAGCCAGTTGATAGTTGATCCACCAACTTAATATTCCTGAGAACATCGCCAAAACACCCATGATAGTAGAGACAAAAAAGGCGTAAAAAACAGCTGTAGCAAAAGAAGCTTCCTGATAAAATAAAAAAACAATATTAAGCCCTGCTGCAAAGAGATGAAGAGCAATAGGAAAATGTAGTAACATCGGATGGGGATGATATTTACGATACCATTTGACCCATTCACTCTTGCTATTACTCTCCTGGTCAAGTGTATCGACAATCGTAAAACGATCAAAAACTTCTTCAGTATGTGGCGCCTTTTCCAATAGGTCTGTAAGGTCCAAACCCGCTTCATGCATTTTTTTATGTATACCATTTTCCCATAAAGGGCTACTGCTTACATCATATACTTTTCCTTTATAAGCGATATAAGCTTTTTCTCCATTCTTCCCATTAAATTGTTTTAATTTTTCTAAAGTCATTATGTAATCCTGACATAAAAGAGAGAAAATAATATGTTTTAATATCAATAGTTTTGTTATATAATTTCATCATCTTTTCCAATTTTTTATAGTTTGAAAACTTAAAATGGGCCTATAGGCCATGATGCTTGTCTGTAAATGCTTCCAGGTTTTGTGAAACAAAATCCCAGTTGATCAGTCCCCACCATTTCTCAAGATAGTCTGCTCTTGCATTTCTATAGTCTATATAGTATGCATGTTCCCATACATCACATGTCATTAAAGGTGTATGACCTGACAGTAGAGGATTTCCAGCATTGGAAAATGACTCTAATACCAAAGCTCCTGAACCATCTATACTCAGCCATACCCAGCCTGAACCAAACAAACCTGCAGCAGTCTCTAAAAAGATCTCTTTAAACGCTTCAAAAGAACCAAAGTCTCTATTAAATAAAGCTAGTAGATCTTTAGAGGGAGCAGTTATTTTTCTGCTCATTCCTTTAAAATAAAAGTCATGATTATAAACCTGAGCAGCATTGTTAAATAAACCACCACTTGCTGATATAACTATGGCTTCAAGATTCATATCTGCATACATTGTACCTTCAATCAATCTATTTAAGTTGTTAATATATGCAGCATGGTGTTTTCCATGATGATACTGCAGAGTTTCTTTTGAAATATACGGTTCCAACGCAGTCTCATCAAAAGGTAAATTCATTAAAGTATGTGTCATTCTATATCCTTTTTTCTACTCTTTAAAGAGTAATTGTTTTTACTTAATAGTAAGTAGAATGTGTGTAATATATGTGTACTTATTTTCGTACTATTAAAGTCTCTCTTTTTTCAATCGTAAAGCATTCAATATCACTGAGACAGAAGAAAAACTCATAGCCGTTGCAGCGATCATAGGAGAGAGTAAAATTCCAAAGAAAGGGTAGAGTACGCCGGCAGCTATGGGAACACCCAGGGTATTGTAAATAAAAGCAAAAAAGAGGTTTTGTCTAATGTTCTTCATCGTAGCCCGACTAAGTCGTCTTGCTTTAACGATACCAACTAGGTCACCCTTAATGAGTGTAATTCCTGCACTCTCCATAGCAACATCTGTACCTGTCCCCATAGCGATACCTACATGAGACTGTGCCAGAGCAGGGGCATCGTTGATTCCATCTCCTGCCATTGCAACGATTTCGCCTTTTTCTTGAAGTGCTTTGACGATATTGGCTTTGCCTTCAGGGAGCACATCAGCATGCACTTCATCAATGCCAAGTTTTCTAGCCACAGCATTTGCTGTGGTAAGGTTATCTCCTGTTATCATGACTACTTTGATTCCCTCATTATGGAGTGCTTCTATGGCATCCTGTGTTGTATCTTTTATGGGGTCTGCAACAGCAATGAGCCCGGCAATTTCATTATCTACAGCGATAAGTACAACTGTAGCACCATCTTCTCTCAATGATTCGGCTCTATCTTTAATCATTATTGTATCTATATGTAAAGATTCAAATAGATGTATATTTCCTATAACAATAGTATGCCCGTTTACTACACCTCTAATACCTTGCCCAGTGATAGAGTCAAAGTCTTTAACCTGAAGCAGTTGTATGTTTTGTTTCACAAGCTCTTCTACGATGGCAAGAGCTATAGGATGTTCACTTGAATGCTCAAGAGAAGCACTAAACTGGAGTAAATCATCTTTCTTTATCTTTCCGACTGTTTCTACAGCTACAAGCTTAGGTTTCCCCTCTGTCAATGTACCCGTCTTATCGACTATAACAGTATCTACTTTCTCCATCATCTCCAACGCTTCAGCATTTTTGATGAGCACCCCGTTAGAAGCACCTTTCCCAGTA
>NZ_JBFENQ010000110.1:0-6159 GCF_041551015.1 Sulfurovum sp.
AGTGATATGTATACGATTGCGATCAACCTTGCAGGACTTCCTGCGATTTCACTACCTGTTGCTAAAGATGATGAAGGTATGCCTATAGGTTTACAACTCATTGCTAAAGCATTTAACGAAAAAACGCTTTTTGACGGTGCTGCAAGCATGGAAAAAGCAGTAAACTATATTAAATAAACAAAAGGAAATAACATGAGAATTAAAAAGAGAGCATTAACATTTGAAGACGTACTACTAGTACCACAACATTCACTTGTACTTCCTAAAGAAGTTTGTTTAAAATCTAATCTTACTAAGCGTGTGACACTTAACATACCAATAGTTTCAGCAGCGATGGATACTGTAACTGAATACAAAGCAGCGATTGCTATGGCACACCTAGGTGGTATCGGGATCATCCATAAAAATATGGATATCGCGACACAGGCTAAACAAATTACTAAAGTTAAAAAGTCTGAGAGTGGTATTATTATTGATCCTATTTTCATAGGTCCCGATAAAACAGTGGCAGATGCAGATGCGCTCATGAGCGAATATAAGATCTCTGGTGTACCTGTTGTTGATGATGAGTTAAAACTTTTAGGCATTATCACAAACCGTGATATGCGTTTCATTGCTGATATGAGTTTAAAGGTTTCTGATGTGATGACAAAAGCACCTTTGGTGACTGCAAAAGTAGGTATCACACTTGACGATGCGGCAAAAGTACTTCAAGAACATAAGGTAGAAAAACTCCCAATTGTAGATGAAAACGACGTACTTCAAGGTCTTGTAACTATCAAAGACATCGAGAAAAAAGAGAAGTTTCCTAATGCGAATAAAGATGAGCATGGACGTTTAAGAGTAGGTGCAGCCATAGGTGTAGGTCAACTTGACCGTGCTACTGCGCTTGTAGAGGCTGGTGTAGATGTTATTGTTCTTGACTCTGCACATGGACACTCACAAGGAATCATCGATACACTTAAACTCATTAAAAAAACACTTGATGTAGATGTTATCGCAGGAAATATCGCTTCAGCAGCAGCAGCACAAGACCTCATAGATGCAGGTGCTGATGCAGTAAAAGTAGGTATAGGACCAGGATCTATCTGTACGACACGTATCGTTGCAGGAGTAGGTGTACCACAAATTTCTGCTATTGATGAAGTGGCAGAAGTGGCAAACAAAGCAGGTGTACCTGTAGTGGCTGATGGTGGTATCAAATACTCTGGTGACGTAGCAAAAGCTTTAGCTGTAGGTGCAAGTTCAGTAATGTTAGGTTCTGCACTTGCAGGAACATACGAAGCGCCAGGTGATATGATACTCTTTAATGGAAGACAGTTTAAAGAATATAGAGGTATGGGAAGTATCGGTGCGATGACTAAAGGGAGTACAGACCGTTACTTCCAAGAGGGTACAGCAGCAGATAAACTTGTACCAGAGGGTATTGAAGGACGTGTACCATATAGAGGACGTATCTCAGATGTTGTTCATCAAATGATAGGTGGACTACGTTCATCAATGGGTTATTGTGGTTCAGAGTCTATCAAAGTATTCTGGGAAAAAGCAGAATTTGTTGAGATCACTTCTGCAGGTCTTAGAGAAAGTCATGTGCATGATGTGACTATTACAAAAGAATCTCCAAACTATTCTTCATAATTATTCTCTTTATTTTCCCCGTATTTGATACGGGGATTCCTTTAAAATATAAATACTATATTTTTTCTTACAATTAATCTTCTCTGCAAGCAAGCACAAGCTATAATTTACCTATATTATTAAATAAGGGATTGTAATGCACGAACAAACACTAGCCGTCCATGCAGGATATGAGAAAGATGCACAGGGGACTATGGCAGTACCTATCTATATGAGTACAGCATATGAGTTTAGAGACACAGAACATGCAGCGAATTTGTTTGCACTTCAAGAGCTTGGAAATATTTATACAAGACTGATGAACCCGACTACGGATGTGTTTGAAAAACGTTTTGCAGCACTTGAAGGCGGAGTCGCTGCTATCGGGACTGCTTCTGGTATGGCAGCTATTTTTTATGCTATTGCCAATGTAGCTGAGGCTGGAGATAACATCATTGTTGCAAAGCAAGTGTATGGAGGAACAACAACACTTACGGGACATACTCTTAAACGTTTTGGGATAGAAACACGTTACTTTGATGTGAGAAATCCCTCCCAGATTGAAGCATTGGTAGATGATAGAACAAAGATCATCCTTTTTGAAAGCATTACAAATCCAAGTATTGATGTGGCTGACTTTGATGCTATAGTAGCTATTGCGAATAAACATAACATTTTGACTTGTGTAGATAACACTGTTGCAACTCCTATTTTATGTAAACCTTTTGAACATGGTGTAGATATTTCTGTACACTCTGCAAGTAAATATACAACAGGTCAGGGACTGGCAATTGGCGGTGTCATTGTAGAACGTCATAATTTGGTAGAGAAGATCAAAGGAAATGCACGTTACGCACATTTCAATGAACCAGATGCAAGTTACCATGGTCTAGTATATTCTGATGTACCACTTCCTCTTTTTACTTTGAGAACACGTTTGGCACTGCTTCGTGACCTAGGTGCAGCACCATCACCTTTTAACTCATGGTTATATATACAAGGACTAGAGACTTTACCACTTCGTATGAAACAACACTCTGATTCTGCATTGACTATAGCAGAGTTTTTGGAAGCACATCCAAAAGTAGGGAAGGTGAATTACCCAGGACTCAAATCAGATGCGAACTATGAATTGGGTCAGAAGTACTTTAAAGGTGGTCACTCTGGACTGCTTTCTTTTGAGGTTGCAGATAAAGAGACAGCACAGAAGATCGCTGACAGCACTGAGATCTTTTCGCTTGTAGTAAATATAGGTGATTCAAAATCAATCATCACACACCCTGCAAGTACAACACATCAGCAACTTTCAGCCCAAGAATTGATAGAAGCAGGAGTACCTGGCGGATTGGTTAGGCTTAGTGTTGGTATAGAAGATACACAAGACCTTATCGATGATTTGGCAAAAGCACTTGGATAGTTATAAAGCGCAAATAGGGTAAAATTACAAATAATTAACCCAATAACAAAAGCAGTCTATGAAAATCACAACTAAAACAGCACAGTTTAGCTCTCCTCTCTACCTAGAGAGTGGGCGTATCTTAGAACCGTATGAGATCGCCTATGAGACATATGGAGAGTTGAACGAAGATAAATCCAATGTTATTTTAGTGTGTCATGCACTGAGTGGTTCTCATCATGCAGCAGGAACATACGAAGGTGAGCGAAAAGCTGGCTGGTGGGATGGACTGATCGGCGATGGTAAAGCTATTGATACCAGAAATTTTTTTGTTATTTGTACAAATGTGATAGGCTCTTGCTTTGGTACGACCGGACCAATGAGTAACGATTACCCTAGTGAAGATCCTTATAGACTGAGATTCCCTGTCGTGACCATCAAAGATATGGTACGTGCACAAATGCATCTTCTTTCTCAAATGAGTATCTACCATGTACGTGCTGTGATCGGTGGCTCTATGGGTGGTATGCAAGCATTACAGTTTGCTGTGGATTTTCCAAATTTTGCAGATGATATCATTTCTCTTGCTGCCACGTATGCAACGAGACCTTGGACAATGTCATTTAATAAAGTCGCAGTAGAAGCCATACGTAGAGACCCGAGATTCAAACATGGTAATTATGAAAAAGATGCTTTTAAAGAAGAAGGTTTGGATGGTTTGGCCATAGGGCGTATAGCAGGACACATCTCTTACCTGTCACCAGACTCCATGGATGATAAATTCGGACGTAACTATGTCAATAATGACGGTCTTTTTGAACTTTTTGGACGTTATGAAGTTGAGAGATATATGGAGTACAATACCAATAATTTCTCACGTATATTTGACCCGCTTTCTTATCTATATATAGTCAAAGCGATCAATACGTTTAATCTAAGTCGTGGATATGACTCTCTGCATGATGCCATTTCACGTATCAAAGCAAATGTACATTTGATAAGTTTTTCATCTGATTATCTTTTTTTCCCTTCAGAGATGGAACATATTGCCAAGATGATGAAACGTAATGGACAGTCGTATACTTACTTGGAAGTCCAGAGTAATTATGGACATGATGCCTTTTTGGTAGAGTTAGATAAATTTGAAGATCATATCAAGGATGTATTAAAATGAAAAATGAAACATTTGAAGAAAAATTAGAACATTCAAAAGAGTTACTTGAAAAACTTATGAATCCTGAGATCACACTTGAAGAGTCTGTAAAGTTGTATGAAGAGGGTTTGAAAAACATCAAAGAGGCGCAAACACTTATAGAAGAAGCCAAAACGAAAATCACAGTCATAGAGCAAGCCAGCCAAAGTACAGGAGATACTCTATAATGGCACAACTTGTTGTAGCTGCGCTCCAACTGCCAACTTTGGGTATGAATGCTACTAGGCTTGAGTTTTATCTGAAGCAAGCTAAGCAAAGAGATGCTGATGTGATGCTTCTTGGTGAGTATGTACTCAATCACTTTTTTAAAGAGTTTGCTACGATGTCACCAAATATGGTTAAGGAGCAGACACGGAAACATACAGAACTTCTTAAAAATCTTGCCGAAAAGTATGACATTGTTTTTGTGGCACCTATTATTGTGTCTAAGAAAGATGGTTATCATAAAACCATCGTGAAGATCACTCCCAAGACTACACGGTATTATGAACAGCAGATCCTTCTCCCTTATGCACACTGGAATGAAAAGAAGTTCTTTGCTAATCCGATCAAACCACTGAAAGACCCTATGACATTTAACATCAAAGGGTTTAAGGTGATGGTGATGGCTGGATTTGAACTTCATTTTGATCATTTCTGGCAAAGAGTAACTGAAAAAAAGATCGATCTTGTATTGCTTCCTACCGCTTCAACATTTGGGTCTCATAACCGTTGGAGAGAGATCATTAAAACAAAAGCCTTTTTACATGGGTGTTATATACTTAGAGCAAACCGTTTAGGTGAGTACAGTGACAATGAAGTCAAATGGAAGTTCTATGGTGACACGATGCTGGTCTCTCCAGAGGGTGAAGTAGATATGATGCTTGAAGATAAAGAATCTATGCTTATTGAGGTCATCGATAAAAGAGAAGTGCTTGAACATCGTAAAGCATGGGCATTTGAGAAAGAGTTACAGTTAAGAAGTGAATAGTTTTTTCTAACATATAAAAATGGATAAAAAGGATTTGATATGACACCAGAACAATATTTTAACAGACAGATACAGTTATGGGGTGAGGCTACACAAAAATCACTTCAAAATAAGAAGATAGCTATTATCGGTTCTGGTGGTTTGGGTTGCACTTTGGCGATGGCTTTAGGTACTTCAGGAATAGGTGAGATTCACATGGTGGATTTCGATACGGTTTCAAATCATAATATACATAGACAAATAGCATTTAAACTAGAAGATGAAGGAAAAAATAAAGCCAAAGCTGTAGCCGCGCTTATTGAGGCGAAAAACCCTTTTGTCAAAGCAGTTGCTTTTGATATGGACTTTGATGCATTCAAAGGTATGGGGAACACCTACGACCTGATATTGGATGCGACAGATAATCTTCCTGTAAGAGGGGAGATAGACAAACATGCCAAAGAGACAAATACACCTTGGATCTATGCAAGTGTAGAAGAGTTTAACGGACAGGTTTGTTTCTTTGATCAAGCAAATTTTCAAGTCTTTAATATTTCTGATCATAAACCAGGAGGTATCACTGCACCGATAGTGATGCACATTGGATCACTTCAGGCAAACCTTGCATTGCGATATCTTGCAGGGCTTTGCGTGACAAAAGATAAACTCTATTATCTTTATTTTAATGATGAAGGTGAGTTGATTACACAAAAATTTGGCATGCCAAAGGCCTAAAACTAAAATAAATAGTGCTAAAATATGATGAATGATAAAGGATCAACATGAAATTAAAAATATTACTTTTATCAGCGATGATCTTGTTTGTAGCCGGATGTACACAAGAGACACAAAACTCTCTAAGTCGTTCACTTCAGAACTGGACAGGCACAAATGGTGTACTTGATATATATGCCGGTGATAAACTAGTACATAAGTTTATCAAGATAGATAAACTTTCAACAGCGTATGGAAGCAATGACGGCA
>NZ_JBFENQ010000111.1:0-6136 GCF_041551015.1 Sulfurovum sp.
TGAGATAGTACTCTATAATGATAATGCACAGGAAATTATGACTAACCTTGGTATGACATCGTCTGCGATTCAAACAGATATCGATAATGGTGACTATGCAGAAGAGGTTATAGACTGGTTTGCACTACAGACACAAAAGATCTCATTACTTTCAAAAGCTGAACTTGTGGTTTCAAATGCTTTATGGAAAAAGAGTGACCTTTATCTTCAAAAACAACTTCTACTTCTTGCTATCGCAGCGGCTATCTGGTTACTGAGTTTTATTTTGGCTTACCTTGGATACACAACTGCAAGAGATATTACAAGAAACATTAAAGAGCTTGAAGACGTACTGAACAAAGCGGTTGATGAGATGAAAGCCAGTGATCAATACCTTGCATCAGATTCTCATGCTATTGAAAACATTGATCTCGATACCCACGAAGGTACAAAAGAAGCCTATAAATTCCTAGAGGACCTTGTTGAAACAGCAAAAGATGATAAACTCATTGCACTTCAGGCCAATGAAGCAAAATCTCTGTTCCTTGCAAACATGTCACACGAGATTCGTACACCACTTAACGGTATAGTTGGATTTACAGAAATATTACGTAGTACAAACCTTACTGAAGAACAAGATGAATTCCTCTCTATCATTGATAAAAGTTCGGAAAACCTTCTGAGCATTATCAACAACATTCTTGACCTTTCAAAAATCGAAAGTAATAAGATCGAGATTGAAAGTATCGTCTTTGATGCGGCTGAAGAGTTTGAAAGTGCAGTGGAAACCTATGCAGTTGCTGCAACAGAGAAAAATATTGATATGAACTACTATATGGACCCGATGATCTCTGCAAAACTTAAAGGTGATCCAACGAAGATCAAAGAGATTATTATTAACCTTCTTTCTAATGCCGTTAAATTTACAAGTTATGGTGGAGAGGTTAACCTTGAGATCCTAAAGATAACAGATGAAAATGGCGTAAATAGAGTTCAGTTTACTGTACGAGATAATGGTATTGGTATGACAAAAGACCAACAATCTCGTATTTTTGATGCTTTCTCTCAAGCCGATGTATCAGTTACAAGAAAATATGGTGGTACAGGTCTTGGTCTTACTATTTCTAGTCAGTTCGTTGAACTTATGGGTGGAAAACTTGAACTTGAAAGTGCTAAAGACCATGGTACATCATTCTTCTTCTCATTACCATTAGAAGAAGTAATGTCAGCTGAAGTAAATTATGCGACGGCCTTCACTGACCTTACGATAGGTAAATATGAGCAAGAAATTCCAACAAAACTTGACAGCTATTTAAAAAAATACTTTGACTACTTTGGTCCAACAGTTAAACATTTTGAATCAATCGCTGAACTCAAAGAACTTGACTACAATGATACTTGTAAAAATTACTGGATCGATATCGATAAAGCAAGACAAAATATGTTGGATGCCATCCATAATATGGATAAATCTAAACTCATTGTTATCGCAAACGTCACAAGTCGTAATAAAGTAGAAGAGCTTGGTATTGAGCAAAGTAATGTTATCTTTAAACCAGTTACACTTCGTAAACTCAAAACTGTATTAAACAATACTGCAACTGTCACACCTCAACTTATTGAAGAGGCAGCTGTAACACAACAGACTAGATTTGATGCAAAAGTGCTAGTAACAGAAGATAACATCATTAACCAGAAACTTATTAAACGTATCCTTGAAGAACATGGAATCACAGTTGATATCGCAAATAACGGTCTTGAATCATTTGAAAAACGTAGAAATGGGGATTATGACTTACTCTTTATGGATATTCAAATGCCGGTTATGGATGGTATTGAAGCAACACATGAAATTCTTGACTATGAAGAGGATGAAGAGTTGCCACACATCCCTATTGTAGCTTTGACAGCAAATGCTCTTAAAGGTGACAGAGAGAGATTTTTAAGTGAAGGTATGGATGAATATATAACTAAACCTATTGAAACAACAGAATTACTTTATGTACTAAACAAGTTCCTATCAGACAAAGCAAGTACTCATACAAAAGAACCTGTTAAAGTAGAAAAAGAAGTTGTTGAGGAAAAAGTTGTCGAAGAGCCTGAAGAGACTATTGTCCCTGTAAATGAGATGGCAGATGAATCACTTGATCTAAATATAGAAGAGCCTACTGTTGATCTCACTGAGACACAGCAAGACAAAAAAATTCTCATTGCTAAGAAATTCTTACTGGCGCGTAGAGTCTTGGCAAAAGTACTAGAAAACATAGGTCAAGAATATGATACATTAGATGATATGAACATATTAGAAAATAAATTGTCATCGGGAGACTATGATATTCTCTTTACTGATACAGACTTAGTTACAGAGAGTATTAGACAGTCTAATGAAGATGTAGCTATAATTTCATCAAACAATACAAATAGTCCTCAAGAGGTAACTGTACAAAAAGGTGAAACCATCTCAAATACAGCTTCCAAAGAAGAGATAGAAAATATAATAACTAAGTATAGAGGATAATAAACATGGCATTAAAAGTACTTGTTGTTGATGATGATTTCATCAACAGAAAGCTATTACAGACTCTTTTAAAAAAGAATCCAAAAGTAACAGAAATCGTAGAAGCGGAAAATGGCTCTGACGCATTAGATAAAATAAAAAAAGATACTAATATCAATCTTATACTATTAGATATCATGATGCCAGTTGTAGATGGTATAGAATTTCTTAAGATCTTTAGATCTGACATGTCTAATGCTCATGTACCAGTCATCGTACTATCTACAGATGATACACGTAAGACAGAAGTATTTGACAATGGTGCAAACGACTTCTTGCGTAAACCTGTTATGCAAGATCATCTATATGAAAAAATAAACCAGTGGACAGATTAACCACTTCACTTACAAGTTTGACCTAGCTTTTAAGCTGGTCAAATCTATTTTAC
Organism: Sulfurovum sp.; assembly: GCF_041551015.1. GTDB lineage: Bacteria > Campylobacterota > Campylobacteria > Campylobacterales > Sulfurovaceae > Sulfurovum. The sequence goes on from NZ_JBFENQ010000111.1 coordinate 2,925, forward strand.
AAATATTTCTTTCAATACTTCTTCAATACGAGAAACCCCAATAATTTCTACATTACTTTTTACTTCATCAGGAATATCATCTAAGTCACGCTCATAATTTTTCATCGGGATCAATGCTTTTTTGACTCCAGCTTTATAGGCAGCGATCAACTTCTCTTTGAGTCCACCTATAGGTAGTACTTTCCCTGTAAGTGTCACCTCTCCCGTCATAGCCACTTCATTATCTATTTTTTGTCCGCTTAAAATAGAAGAGATAGCACTTACCATTGCGATACCGGCACTTGGACCATCTTTAGGTGTTGCACCTTCAGGAACATGGATATGAAGATCATAACGCTTATAGACTTCACTTGCATCCACAGCAATACGTTCTTCTCTCTCTTTTGCAGAGTGAGGTATGATGGAAGGAGAGATAGGTAGCTCTCCATTATCAATAAGTATCTTTACCACAGAGTGTGCAATACGTACAGACTCTTTCATCACATCACCTAAACTACCCGTCAGCTGTAATCCACCCTTTCCTTTGATCTTGATCGCTTCTATCGTTAAAACATCTCCTCCAACTGCTGTCCAAGCCAATCCGCTGACAACTCCAACTTGCGGCTTGCTATCTACTAAAGAGATCTCGAAGACTTTTTTATCTGTAAATTGTTCCAAATTCTTTCTTGAAATCGTAATGGTGTCTTTTGTCTTGTCTTCCAAAAGTTGTCTAGCACTTTTTCGCATCAACCCAGCTATTCTACGGCGTAAGTTTCGAACACCTGCTTCTCTAGTATATTCATCTATTAAAGTTTTAAGTGCTTTATCCGTAATGGAAAATTCTCTACGTTTTAGTGCATGCTTTTTAAGCTCTTGTGGTATGAGATAGCGTTTTGCAATCTCAAATTTCTCTTTAGGTGTATACGAGTTCAATCCTATGAATTCCATTCTGTCACGTAGTGGTGCAGGTATGCGTCCGACATCATTGGCTGTAGCGATAAAAATCGCTTTACTTAAGTCAATATTAAAATTGAGATAATAGTCTCTATACTTGCTATTTTGTTCAGGATCAAGTATTTCAAGCAGTGCAGCAGTCGGGTCACCTCTCATACTACGCCCTACTTTGTCTATCTCATCAAGTACGATGACAGGATCCATACTTTTGGCTTCGATGAGTCCCTGCACTAAACGTCCAGGCATTGCACCCACATAGGTTCTTCTGTGCCCTCTAAGCTCGTTGACATCTTCAAGTCCACCCAATGCCATACGTACAAGTGGTCTTCCCAATGCAGTAGCGATGGAGTTGGCAAGTGAAGTTTTACCTACACCAGGAGGTCCTGCAAAACAGAGTATGACCCCACCTGTCTCTTTTTGTTTAATTCCTCTAAGCTGAGCCAGTTCACGAACAGAGAAAAATTCAACAATACGTTCTTTAGGTTTTTCCAACGAATAGTGATCTTTGTCCAGTTCAAGTGAAACATCTTTCACACTTAGATTTTTCTTCGTTAACTTTCCAAAAGGAAGTTCGAGTACCCATTCCAAATAACTCTGAAGTACATTGGCATCTGCAGAATCAGGATGCATCCGGGCAAAACGGTCTAGCTGTTTGCTTATTTCCTTAAAGGCATCTTCTTGCATATGAGGTTTAAGCGCAGCGACTTTTTCTCTGAAATTGGCTATCTCCTCTTCTCTTTGCGTATCCATACCCAACTCATGCTGGATCTCTTTGAGTTGTTCTTTAAGGAAATATTCTTTATTCGTTTGTTCTATCTTGGTATGTACTTTTGTACGTATTTCACGTTGTACCTTAGCAGACTCTATCTCAGAGGTTATGATATCAATGAGACCCAATAGACGTTTTTCGATATTTAGTTCAACATAAAGGACATAAGCTACTTCTTTATCTAGTTTCAACATGGAAGATACTAAGTCTGCTATACGATTTGGTTCATCATTCTCTTCTATGGTACGTACTAGATCAGCAGGTATTTGACTGTTTAGGGCAGAGAGTTTTTTTACTTTGTCTCTAAGTATATCCATCAAGGCATCTGCTTTGAGTTTATTGTAACTCTCTAAAGTAACCACATCTATGATTGCACGGTTAAAAGTACCCTCTTGAGGTTCAATTATTTTGCCACGTGCAAGTCCTTGAAAAAGTATCTTGACTCTACCGTCTGGTATATGTACTTTTCGCATAATGGAGCCGACAACCCCTACTTTATACATAGTATCAAAATCATGTATGCCTTCTTTACCAGGCATAGAAGAAGTGACAAAAAGTAAAGAGTTATTCTCCATCGCATCGGTTGCAGCATCGATATCTTTTTGATCTGTAAGAAAAATAGGACTTATCATAAAAGGATAAAGAAAAAGTTCATCCTCAACCACTATAGGTAAGGTAGTGGGAAATGCATCATAATCACTGAGTTGCATAATGTCGCTCCTTTAAGAATATTTAATTTTGTTTTATAATTTATGTAGAGTGGGCACAAATACGCCCTTAAAGAGGTACTTTTTATGTGCCCACAACTTAAAGGTTAGTCAAAGACATAACCTATGATGCCTTTCTCAGGCGGTGTAATATCAGCCATTTCTACTACAGATCCTTTGTTTTTGTCTCTATAGATCTTTGCGGCATCAGGTTTTCCTGTACGATCATACAATGCTGCAATGTTTTCATTAAGCAGGTATTGGCTCATATGTAATCTTATCAGTATTGTATTAACAAGTGGTGCGTAAGGAGAGCCCGGATAACGATTGATATATACTTTAGCCGTAGAAATACTGTCTATAATGAGTTTTTGGTCTTTATAGACATCCTTTACACCCATAAATGAGGCTTTAAGTTTCATAAAGTCTGTATATTCACGACTCTCATACTCACCAAAACGCTTGTTATACTCATCTAGGTAATAATTTGCAAGCAGATACTCTTCTGCATTCATGTGTGCATGAGCAAGCATCATCAAAGAAGTAGGCATAAGCGGTGAACGCATATGTTCACTCTTAAGAGAGATATAATACGAATCCGCCTTATCTAAATTGCCATGGCTGATGCTGTTGGCTATTTGTTGATACCAGTACAATGCCGGTTTATTGAACTCAGCCACTTCTTTCTCATCTCCACACCCCACAAATAAAAATGACATCGCTACGGACATACCTACTAAAACACTTTTCTTCAAGTTCATATATTTCCCTAATTAAAATCTAATAACATATATAATAGCTCA
>NZ_JBFENQ010000112.1:0-5951 GCF_041551015.1 Sulfurovum sp.
TATAGTCTCTCTGGCATTTCATCTTTAAATGCTATTGATTCTGCTTTTTCAAGTATATCCAATGCACCCTCAGCGATCATGGCTTCAGCCAATTGTTCTCCTAATGTGTCACACTCACTTAGCTTTGATGTCAGTTCTTTATGCATGATATTTGTACCATCTGGGTAACCTAACATTGCCTTTACGGTAATATCACTACCGGAAATAATCGCATTGACTGCTACAGGAGCAGAACAGCCTGCACCTATCTTAGAGACAAAGTCACGTTCCAACTTTGTACAGATAAAAGAATTTTCATCATTTAACGTCATTGCAATTTCACGAACACTGTCGTCAGTACTTACAATTTCAATACCCAAGGCAGCCTGTCCCATAGGCGGAATGAAAAAATCCAGCTTTTCAACATAAGGAATGTCTTTCAACAGGTCAAGTCTATGAAGTCCGATATAAGCAAGTATAATCGCATCATACTGTCCTTCTTTGAGCTTTCTTAGTCTCGTATTCACATTTCCTCTAAGCTCTTTGACTTTCAGATCTGGACGCTTCTCAAGAAGCTGCATACGTCTTCTAAGACTTGTTGTTCCTACTACTGCACCTTGAGGAAGCTCATCTAAACTTTTATAGGTATGTGAAAGCAATACATCACTCTGATCCTGTCTTGTTGTTATGGCGCATAATTCTAAACCTTCTGGGATATAGGTAGGTACATCTTTAAGTGAATGCACTGCAAGATCTGCATTACCTGCCAACATCTCATCTTCAAGTTCTTTAGTAAAATGCCCTTTCCCACCTATAAGTGCAAGTGGTTTGTCCAATATCTTGTCACCTTTAGAAGTGATCTCGTTGAGTTCAACTGTGATTTTGGGAAACGATGTTTCGATTCTCTCTTTTATGTGATATGCTTGCCATAGGGCGAGATTACTTGCCCTAGTTGCTATAATTAATTTTTCCACTGTTACCCTTGTATTCATAAGCATAAGGCAAAGCCTTATACCCTATCCTAACTATATTATTTTATGAGCTTTTTATACCCGTTACGCATTTTATCCCACTCACCGTCTACATAAATAGTCGGTGTACCTGAAACCATCATTTTCCCCGCAGCCATTTCATCTGCGTTCATTGCTGCTTTTACTTCTTTTGCATCTACTTGTGCAGCTGTTACACTATACCCTGCATGACTTTTTACTGCAGCGAGTATCTTTGTCATGTCAGTCTCTCTTGGATCGATCTTCAATGAATAGATCTTTTCAACCGCATCCATTTTACCTTCATGTTGTGCCACATGCATTATACGTGTTAGAATGTCTGAAACCGGATGTATACGAAGCAACGGCAAGTGATAATAATAGACTGAAATTTTCGTAGGGTTCTCCCTAGATGCTTTAAAGATTTCCGGTACTATTTCTTGACAGAATGGACATTGAGGATCAGAGAAGATCAGTATCTTATGCTCTGCATCTTTGTTACCAAAAAGCAGGTGAGCATCATCATAATAACTCTGAGGTACAGTAGGTTTGATCTCATCTCTGTAATCATTTCCAGTTTTTAAATTCACTAAATGTCCTGTGATAAGTCCATCTTTAACAAACATCATTTCCGGAGCATGGATCTCTTTTTTCTGATACTCTAGATCCATTGTCGTTAAAAGAATAGTCCATCCTGGTAATCTTTCATCTGTTTTAGACTCAATAACTGTCACACCTTTTACTGTGACTTCTGGGTTTTTCACCACAGCTCTTTTAACATATTTAACTAATAATTTATTATCGGGCTGTGCGTTTGCACTAAGAGCTACGGTCGCTGTGACTGTGCTCATCAATAATTTCGACATCAATGACATTATCATCTCCTTGTTTGGTAAAATGTGTTGTTCGTTCAGGTGTTATTTTAGCGATAAATTGTAAATAAAGTGTGTAAAAAAGTGCAAGTATTCCTAAAAAATCACTAAACACCCCGGGTATAATAAGGAGTATCGCACCAACGAAATAGGACATACTTGCATTTTGGAACCTTCTCACATCAAGTTTTCCTTGTCTCATCGACTGCATATTGCTCATCATTGTTTGTGAGGACTTTTGCAAAAGTATCATACCTAAGGCAAAACTAAGTACGATCCATACCACTGACCAAAAGAAACCTATGGTCTCCCCAGTTTTTAAAGAGAGATAAAGTTCGATGAGGGCAAAAGGTACGATTAGAAATATCATATTAAAATCTTTCAACCAAGAAGTCAGCTATAGTATCAACAGAGACTTCTTCTTTTAACATGCCGTCTCTACTCAAAAACTCCACTGTACCATCTGCCAGTTTTTTACCTATAACCACAGCGTGAGGTACACCGATAAGTTCATAGTCTTTCATTTTAGCACCAAATCTGTCTTTTCTCTCATCAAGCAGGACATCCACACCTTTGGTTAACATTGATTCATACAGTTTTTCACCCAGAGCTACCTGATCATCATCCTTGATATTTGAAACAATGATCTGTAGATCGAACGGTGCAGATTCTTTCGTCCAGATACAGCCTTTATCATCATGATTCTGCTCAATGATGGCTGCAAGTAGACGACTTACACCTATACCATAGGTTCCCATCACCATCGGTTGTGATTTTCCATTTTCATCTAAGAAGTTCGCTGCCAAAGGTTCAGAGTATTGTGTACCCAATTGGAAGATATGTCCTGCTTCTATACCTTTAGTATAACGCAATGAACCGCCGCAAGAAGCACAAGAGTCTCCCTCTTGAACAGCTGATATATCAGCATACGATTTTTCCACTGCTGTAAGAGTGTCTACACCTTCCAAAGCACTGTCTACAACTAGTGTTTCCATCGTCGCTGTCTCTTCATATTCTAGAAGGTCATTTGCATTGACTGCATTACCTGCTTTTACATCCTGAAGTTCTACCGATGCAGGTAAAGCAAAATGTACTACTTTTGTTACACCTTCATCATAAAGTGCCTTCATTGCAATAATTTTGATTTTTGTAGAGGCATCATATGTTTTTGGTTTTGCTACAGCAGCTTCTATATTGGCACCGTAGTCACAATCATCACATACTACTATCGTATCTTCCCCAGAGTCAGCCAGTACCATAAACTCTTTACTCCCAGATCCCCCGATTGCACCAGAGTCAGCATCTACTACTCTAAACTCTAGTCCAAGGCGTGTGAATATTTTTTTATACGTCTCTTCCATCAGTGCAAATTCTCTTTGCATATCTTCAGTAGAAGTATGGAAACTATAGGCATCTTTCATTAAAAACTCTCGTCCACGCATTAGGCCGAATCTTGGTCTGATCTCATCACGGAATTTGAGATTGATCTGATAGACATTTAAAGGAAGTTGTTTATAACTTTTAACCGTTTGCCTCACAAGGTTTACCATCATCTCTTCATGTGTTGGTCCTAAAATAAAGTCATTGTTTTTACGGTCTTTAAAACGCAATAATTCTTTACCATACTTCTCTAAGCGCCCGCTCTCTTCCCAAAGTGCTGCAGGAGTAACAAAAGAGAGGCTTACCTCTTGACATCCTGCTTTGTCTAACTCATCTTTCACTACGGCATGTACTTTATCCAGTATCTTTTTACCTAAAGGCAAAAAGTTGTAGAGTCCGCTGCCGCCTACTGACTGTATAAATCCGCCTCTTATAAGGTAAATATGACTTGCCAATGTTGCGTCATTTGGTGTCTCTTTGGTTGTAGGAATTAATAATCTTGAAAATCTCACGCGTTGTATCCTTTTGTATGATGGTCATTTTTATATTGTTTTAAATCAATGTTTTCTGTGTCTATATTGAACATTTTTTTTATTGCCTCTATGCAGTTTGCATTTTCCTTCTCTGTAGAAGAGTGTCTTAGGTTTTGCGTTGGTTCATGTAAAAAACGTTTAAACATTTGTTCTGCCATTTTACGCATATTGGCTTCAAATTCAGCTGGAACAAAACCTTTTTTAATGGCTCTTTGCATCTCAACATCTATGGCTTCATTTACCTGTTCTCTCATTTCTTTAATCACTGGCTCTATAGAGAGTGCTCTAAGCCAAGCATAAAATTCTTCTTTGTATTTCTCTACTATTTCATTTGCTCTTACTGCTTGTTCTTCACGTAAGGCATGATTGTCCTGAGAAATGGTACGGAGATCATCAATACGAAAGATCTGTAATTTATCCAAATCCATATCTTCTATATCACGGGGAATAGCCATATCAAACCAAAGTCTTGGTATCGTTTCATTTTCTATGAGTTCTTGCGTGATGATGGGTTCTCTGGCCGAAGTTGCTGAGAAAAGTAGACGATAACGGTTCAGATATTTTGGAAGTTTCTCCATTGTACCTGCTTTAACATTTTCACCCAAAGTTTCAGCTATCTGCTCTACTTTCTCCTGCTCTCGTCCCAACATAACCACATCACATCCTGCTCTAAGCAAATGTTTTGTTGCCAGTACACCCATTTCACCTGCACCTACTACAACTGCTGTCGTACCAGACATGCTGTCACCCAAAAGTTTATGCGCCTGTGCCACAGCAACTGAAGCTATGGAAATAGGGTTTTGAGAAATATTGGTAGCATTACGTACTTCAGCTGCACACTTTACAGCATAAGAGATGATACGGTTAAGCTTACGTCCCGCAGTACCATTCCTATGAGAAAGCATAAATGCCTCTTTTACCTGTCCTGTGATCTGTGACTCACCTACAACTAAAGAGTCCAATGAAGAAACCACAGAAAAAATATGTTGTACAGCTTCTTCATCATCATAACGCACTCCTGTGGACTTCACATCATAAAAATTTAATCCGCTCTTTTGACTCATCAATCCCAATACTGTATGATAACTTGAAAAGTTGTCTCGTGTTGCCAATACTACTTCAACACGATTACAGGTTGAAACAATAAATGCTTCATGAATAAACTCAAATTCAACCAGTTGATTCAGCATTTCAATTTTTTCTTCATCATTGGCAAATGCCAACTTCTCTCTCATATCCTGATCACAGTTTTTATGGGAAAAACTCATCACCTGATAATACATTAAAAATCCCTTTCGATCATCTGCATGGCAATGCTTGAGAGTGCATCTTCACCTCTCTCATTCATCAACTTTATCGCTTCTACTATCAATACTTTGGCTTCATCATAACTCTTTTGGATCACTTGATGTTCCTTCATTTTCATTTTGATCCAAAGTTGTTCTTCAGTAGAGAGCTTTTTTGCATGCAATGATCTTAATTTCTCTTTTTCATCACTCTGCAATATTTCATAGAGGTAAATATATGGCAGTGTCGTTTTTCCTTCTTCAAAATCATGTAATGCCGGTTTACCCAATGTCTCTGCATCTGCTGTGATATCAAGCAGATCATCTATCATTTGAAATGCAATTCCCAAGTTTCTGCCATACGTCATATAAGGCTCTTTAGACTTACCGGCCAACAGTGCTGCTGCTCCCGCACTTGCTTCCATGAGCGAAGCTGTTTTTTGGTATATCATTTCAAGATATACTTCCTTATCTAGATTAAATGTTTTTGAAAGTGAAACATCTTTCAGTTCTCCAAGGCTGAGTTGTACAACAGCATTTGAGATCACTTTAGCCACATCGGCACTTATATTATTTAACTCTAAAAAACCTTTTGAGTAAAGGATATCCCCAAGCATAATGGCTGTTTTATTTCCATAGAGTGCATTGAGAGAAGGTTTTGAACGTCTTGTATACGCATCATCAATGACATCATCATGTAAAAGACTCGCAGCATGTATCATCTCTACAATAGCAGCAGTCTTTACTACAGAAAGACTGTTACCTGCTATTTTCAAAATGAGTTTTGCACGCAATCTTTTACCATTAGGCAATTGAGCATAAAGTCCACTTACCTCTTTATCATTCAGATCAGCTATGAATTGTTCTATTTTTCTCTCAACAGCACTTAACATCTGTCAGTCCTTATTCACA
>NZ_JBFENQ010000113.1:0-5839 GCF_041551015.1 Sulfurovum sp.
GCAAACTAGCAATCCCAGTGTCTGGATCGGTATTTCCTATATATGAGATATTGACGTCAATATTATAGATACTATTACCACTGCCATCATCTCCATACCCTCCTGTAATGTTATCGACACACTTGGTAGTATTGTGTTCATTTGCTGTGACTGCCATGATGGCATATTCTGTATAGCTTTTTGCCAGAAGAACAGACTGCTCTCGTTGAAATTGTGCTGTAGTTTCTTGGACCATCTTCCCTGAAAGATTCATGATGAATGCCGCTACTGTTGCCATCAAAACGATGATAAAGATTGCCGTTAACATTGAAAATGCTTTTCTCATTAGAATACCGCCTTTTCTTTACATGCTGTGATATTTACATCTTCACTAATGGGTTCTTCTTTACAGATTTTAAACCTGATAGTTCGTCCATCCCCTTTAAACTTGAATGTACTGATATTTTTCATAAGTAAAGATCGGGTGTTTCCTACATTGACTCCACGTTTAGGAGAAAAATTATAATGGAGATATAAATCTCCTCCTTCCACAACTAAAGCATAGGATGTCCATGCAAGTTTATAGTGTTCAACGATATGTGATGCATTGTTATCTAGAGTAATAGTATTTGTTGTACCGCTGCCAAAATATGCAGTTGTATCGTAGGGAAAGTAAACGGCGAAGTTACTTGTACTTCCAAGATTATTTTTTATAGTATTGGTCAGAGATAAATCTGATCCAGGTGTTTGAATGGTATCTGTAAAACTGGAATCAATATCACAAACGCCACTCCACCCTACCTTTTTTGTTGTGTCATCATAGGCATTAAAACTGTCAGTATCACTAGCAACCCATTGAAGAACCGTGTATGTAGCTCCAGAAGGGTCCAATGACATTAAATCATTAATATCTTCTATCGCACCAGTTGGGGTGATCCTCCTAATAACAGTTCCAGGAATAGCAGATGCAAGACGATTGGCTATCTGTGTTGCAGCCAATTCAGTTTTAAGTGTTGCTCGGTGTTCTGCTCTTTGCACGATATAGCTCTCATACACTTTAACGATCATTTCAGAACCTATGGAAGCAACGATACCGAGTATAACGATGACAAAGATAAGTTCAAGCATACTAAAGGCCGGGGTGAGTCTCTTATGATTCATATTAGAAAGACCTCTCTTCAAGTTTATATCCACCTATATTACAAGTAAAGGCATGGAGATTAATTTCTTTTTTCAGTTCATCAGGACTAGCAGCATCACTAATAAGTGTTGTACTGATACGTTTTATATTTCTTGTATTCGTTTGTGTTTGATCAAAATCAGCATCGAAGTTGAGCGTATTTGTGGCAGTGTTATAAGTGTTTCCATCAGGTGCATCATCGATATAGGCAACTGTTGTTGCAATAGTCACATTCTTTTCAATGTAATCTGTACCTGTTCCTGTTCCCGCAAGAGTCAACCCAATTGTACCCATAAAATCATCCATATCGTTTTCTATACCATCAGGTCCAAGTGCTCCTGCAGGTGTTGCTGCTGCTCTAGTGCCATCAGGCTTTACAAAACTTCGATAGCTCTCTCTTGGAGTTCCAATTCTTCTACCTGTACCATTTCCATCTGCATATGTGGATTCAGAAAGATCTGTTACCGGACTAACTGTTTGTAAAATAGGATCAAGTATGGTTTCATCTGAACTATTCTGATCCCAATGATATCCCATGATCATATTGATTCTGGATGCAGCCTCATTGATAGATTCCTGTTGTATCGCAACATAGCCACTTTTTGTTGCAGTACTAATGAGCATTGGTGCAGACATGAGTATAATGCCCATAATAACAATAGCAAAGATCAATTCCAACATTGCTATAGCAGGGCGCATAATTTCTGTATTGGACATTATTTTACCATCCTAATCGTCTATTTTTCTGAATACTTGTATCACTATCAACCACATGGCCTGTATCACCATGCCCCGCCCAGTCACTTTGATCTATAAAACGAACACGATAGAAAGGAATCGGTGTCTCATTTTTATCTTTATTATAAATGAGCCACCTGTTTGTAGCAGTTCCAAACGTGATATTGACATCTAGAGGACGAGTGGTAATCCCTCCATCATCTACTACAACAGTTGAATCAACTCCAGCACTATTGTTAATCACAACAGATGGAGTAACATTTGCTCCGTTATTTGCAACCAAAGTAATATTTCCATCATTATCAGGAGTCATAACATGCCCACGTGAAAGATACCAGTCAAATTCATTCGTTTTACTTAGTACAGTCTCGAGATTGTAAACTGCAGAACATGTAATTGGGTCTTGATCACAATAGACAACTATTGAGATAGGAGTAGTGATGCTATTTGTAATCACATCATCATAAAAGTCTTGAGAAGGTTTGGATCTTCCATAGACAAAAGTTACATTTGTATCAAGTGTTTTGTCTCCAAAGATTTGATGATTAGATTGAAGATCAGCTTTGATATTAGGTGGATTGACGATATAAGTAATGTTAAAGTCATGGAACTCTATATATCTAGGGTTTAACGTATTGTTATAGTCACGTTTAAAGTTGTATCCCAAGTCCATAGTTATAGCCCCTAACATAGGTTTAGCAAAGAAATTTTTATTTTGCTCAATAATGAATGGTGCAGTGCTACTATTATGATCTCCCACTTCAAAGTGATCATCTGAATAATAACCTGAAACAGGAATAGGTCTATAAATATCTGTTTTATCAGTAGTGTTATAGTCCTTTAAACTGTATGATAGGTATGGTGTTTTTGTTGCTAGTGGTTCAGGACTGTTATAGGTAAAACTAAGATCCATATTGAGATCATCCGCATAACATCCTGTGACGAAGTTACTAAGACTACCAATGTCCTCATACCCTGCAGCAAAGAATGTACCGTTCATATTGTAACTCATATTTGTGTTGTCTACATCTAGTGTTGGAGGTGTATCGATATAGACAAAGGTTTGGTCATTGGTTCTTGTGTATGGACCTATATTAGGTTTAATCGGATCGCTACCATTGAGATCAAATTTATAAGGATAGATCATTGTATTAATATCCGTATATTCTGTGGTAGTACCATTATTTCGGGTATGCTTACTTTTTATATCACATCCACTAATATTGGTGAGTGTGCCACCAGCTATTACAGCATTTGCACCTTCCAGAGGAACTTGCGTTGAATCTGCTAAACAATCTATAGAATTTTCTCCAGTAACAAAGTAAGCACTGACAGTACCATGTATAGGATGGATAGAGTGATGTGCCAGCAATTCTGGATCATGATCATGACGAGTCCAATCTCTATCAAGGATAGTAAGATTATATTCCCCTATTTGATCATTAGAAAGATTGTGTTCTAGCAGTCCGTTATAGAAAGGCATGTTTTTATTATAGTCACTGATATCATTACAATTATTTGGGTTGATACTGCTGTTTGCATTCCAGACAAAACTAAAATGTTTATCTTCAGTTGCATTGGCTTCCGTAAACGATTGATTGTATCCTAGAGTATTGTTGTCATTTAAATAGTTGGTTGCATTGACATCAAGTTTATATTGGTATCCTGCAACGATGTTGATCCTATTATTATCTACATTTGTTTTGATATGACTTTGTGTTACAGGTGATGCCTGAGATTGGTCACTGATTGAAACCCTGAAACTTTCTGGTCGTATAGCAAAGTTGTCACGTGAACATAGATAACGGGTATTGTATCCATAGATACATTCCATACAAGTCGCAACTTCAGCTTGAGTCAGGTTGTTACCATCATTACTACATGCAACAGGTACTTGATCTGTTATTATGTTATTTTGAGGATTTTTTACTGGTTGTTTACATTTGTCGATATCTTGAACTAATTGTGAAAAGTTATCTATCCTGAGGCCTTGGTCTGTTTTTATTAACTTGATGAGCTCTTCACCATCTTTTAGGGCATTATAAACAACCCTAAAAGCAACATTTTCTCTGGCACTACTATAGAACTCCCCTGGCACAGATATAGGAGGTTTACCGTCTAAACTTGGATATATTTGATCTGTGATCGAGCCATTGTTGATAGCCTCTTGTATGGTTGCTGCATTAAAGGGAACATGTGTTGTGTTGCTCTCGTATTCTTCCCCTGTAAAACTAAGCCAGATACGAGGTGATATAGCACGATCTTCATTCGAACATGATTCATATATGTCATCGTAAAGGACCTCTATGAGTTCGACTCCAACAAGAGTTGATACAGGATTTGTTATGAAAACATCATCAATATGGTATGAAACGACTTCGAAGTTATCTGCTCTCATAGCAGTTTGGGTTGGAAGATTGTAGACTCTACCTGTTCCATTGGCTGTATCACTATTTAAAGAATCAAGCTCTACATTGAATATACTATATGCTGGAGAATACCCACTTTGGATACTCTCACACGGTTCTAGATCTTCTAAGTCTAACGTATGAGAGGTCAGGACATAGGTATCTCCTATTGCTACTGCAAGATCATATGTTACTTGTGCTTTGATCGGGATGCTCAAATCACTAACTTTAGGTATAAGTTGGTATCGGATGGTGAATTTGTCCATAGTAGGTATGTCACCAACATCAATTCCTTTTATATATGTAGCACTGGTATCTAATTCGTTATTAGGGATATATTCATATTCGAATACTCTAGCTTCTTTTACCAAGATACCATCAGCTTCATAGGCAGCTTGTGAGGCATTAATATCTGTAATGTCTACTACAGCATTTTCTACTAATCTATAACCATCCTCAGTACCTAAATTTCTAATAAGAAGATTTATGTCAATAGGAGTTCCCACCGTTACATTGTCTTCTACACTTGGTGGATCTGTAACATCTAGAGGTGTTGCACCTTGAGAGTAAGAATAATCATAACAGAAGTCAGGTATATCGTAGTCATCCTCCTCAAGACCACTGATATCTACAGCATAGTCAATAATAAGGTCATAACTTTTACCCTCTCCATTATAAACTTTTATAAAAATAACATCATATCTACTAACATCTATACTACCAGTAGTATGGATTGTATTTTGCTCTGTGCCACTGTATATACTACTAATATTAACATCATCACACCCTGTTCCTACTAATAAAGAAGCCTCTTTATTTCCTGCGGGATCAGTAGTTTGCCATGTAATTGTTATATTTCCATCAGCAGGAACTGTGAATTGATAATAGTCTGCACTATTCGTCTCAATATCTCCTAAAACGGTATTTAGTCCATTCGAAATGGTTAAGATTTGAGTAGTATTACAGTCATCATTAGGTTCATCTTCAACTATAGCAACAGCTTGTATTGTTATTAAAGAAGTAAGAATAATTGGTCCAATAAAGAAGAATTTCAAAGTGTGTGTTATATTTCTAGTACGCATTAGAGCTGACTTTTGAAACATAATAGTACTTATAAAATAGAGAAATGGAAAAAGTAACAGATTAAAAATAGTATTCAAATTCTTCAAAATTAAATCCTTATTTACACTAATCTAAGACAGTGTAACTTTTAAAGTTTAGGATATAAGAAACCCCAATATATATTCATTATAGAACGTTTATAATTAATTTATTCTTAAATTTGTCATAGAAAAATATTAGATAATATAAATAGAATGATGATACACAGATAGCTGTACTAAAATGATATCTTATAAGATTTATTTTTCTGTTTTTTTCAAACCTAATACGCTTTTTACATACTTTGAGCTATTATATATGTTATTAGATTTTAATTAGGGAAATATATGAACTTGAAGAAAAGTGTTTTAGTAGGTATGTCAGTAGCGATGTCATTTTTATTTGTGGGGTGTGGAGATGAGAAAGAAGTGGC
>NZ_JBFENQ010000114.1:0-5827 GCF_041551015.1 Sulfurovum sp.
ATCACCACACGTCAATAAAGACGCTCGTGAGCAATTTGAGATCAGAATTCACGGAAGAATGATCGACATCGTTTCGGCTACTTCAGATACTATTGATTCACTTATGAAGTTGGATCTAGCACCTGAAATCGAAGTTGAAATCAGATCAATGGACAAGTAGGAGTAGAGAATGGAATTTATTGTAGAAAAAATTGGTATGAGCAGAACTGTTGATGTACCAAGTGTTCCAGTTACACTTCTTAAAGTTATTGAAACGAAAGTTTGTGAAGTGAAAGAAGACGGGAAAGCACTTGTTGCATATAACTCAAGCAAAAAACTTAATAAGAGCATCGAAGGTCAACAGACTAAATATGGTGTATCTAAAGAGTTCAACAAATTTATGACTATCGAAGTTGCTGAAGGTACTGAAGCAGGCGATTTAAATACAGCTGTATTGGCTGAAACTGAAGTAGTAAAAACTTCTCTTAACACTAAGGGTAGAGGTTTTGCCGGTGGTATGAAACGTCACAACTTTGGTGGTGGACCTGGTTCACACGGACATAGATTTGGTAGACGTATCGGTTCAATCGGTAATGCCGAGTGGCCTGGACGTGTAATGCCTGGTAAAAAAATGCCTGGTCATTACGGTAACACACAAGTAACTGTAAAAAATGACGTAATGTCATTTGATGCTGAAAATGGCATCTTAGTATTAAAAGGTTCAATTCCTGGTCACAATGGGGCTAGAGGATTGGTAAGGATAGTTAAATAATGAAAACAACAGCAATTAAAACAACAGACCTTCCACAAGCATTTTTGGAAGTTCATCCACATAACCTTTATCTTTATTGTAAAGCGTATGCTGCTGGACTTAGAGCCAACACTGCACAGACTAAAACTAGATCTGATGTACGTGGTGGTGGTAAGAAGCCATGGGCTCAAAAAGGTGGCGGACGTGCAAGAGCAGGTTCATTAAGATCACCAGTATTTGTTGGTGGTGGTGTTGCATTTGGACCAAGTACAAATAAAAACTATGACCAAAAAGTAAACAAAAAGCAAAAGAAACTTGCGCTTTACCATGCACTAGCAGAAATGGCAGCAAACGAAAGACTTTTTGTTGTTGATAACATCGAAATTGCATCAGGTAAAACAAAAGATGCATTGGCATTTGTAAATGGCCTTGAGCAAAGAGATGTACTTGTAGTGAAAGAGATGATTGATGATAAGACTTTCTTAGCATTCAGAAATCTTCAAAACGCATACCTTATTGAATCAAATGAGCTTAACGCTTATCTTGCTGCTGCATATCACTCAATTGTGATTGAAAAAGCTATATTTGATAAATTGACTAAAGAGGCTTAAGATGGCAGATATTACAGATATTAAATCAATTATGTATACAGAGAAGAGTTTGGCTCTTCAAGAAGATGGTGTCATCGTAGTTCAAACAACTCCAAGAATGACTAAAAATGGTCTTAAGGAAGTGTTTAAAGAATTTTTCGGGATCAATCCACTTAGAGTGAACTCAATGAGAGTAAATGGTAAAGTGAAGAGATTTAAAGGTATCGAAGGTAAAAGAGTAGACACTAAAAAGTTCTATGTTAAACTTCCAGAAGATGCAAAAATCGAAAGCTTAGCGGTATAAGGATAGAAGATGGCAATTAAAACATATAAACCAACCACACCTTCACGTCGTTATATGACTAACCTTGACAGTGGTGATATCACTGCTAAAGCAAGCGTTAGAGCACTACTTAAGAATCTTCCAAGATCTGCGGGTAGAAACAGTAACGGTAGAATCACTTCTCGTCACAGAGAAGCAGGTGCTAAAAAACTATATAGAATCATCGATTTTAAAAGAAATAAATTTAACATCGAAGGTACAGTAGCAACTGTTGAGTACGATCCGTACAGAAACTGTAGAATTTGTCTTATCAAATATGTTGATGGTGACAGAAGATATGTACTTCAACCAAAAGGTCTTAATGTAGGCGATAAAATCATGTCAGCTGAGTCAGGTCTTGATATCAAGACTGGTAATGCAATGACATTGATGAACATCCCAGTGGGTACATTGGTTCACAACATTGAAATGAGTCCAGGTCATGGTGGTCAAATCGCACGTTCAGCGGGTGGTTACGCACAGATTATGGGTAGAGATGGTAAATACGTTTCACTTAGACTTCCATCTAGTGAAATGAGATATGTACTTGGTACATGTCTTGCAACTATTGGTGCTGTTGGTAACGAAGATTTCTCAAATATCGTTATCGGTAAAGCTGGTAGAAGCAGACACCTTGGTATTAGACCACAAACACGTGGTTCTGCGATGAACCCTATAGATCACCCACATGGTGGTGGTGAAGGTAAAACAAACTCAGGACGTCATCCAGTATCTCCATGGGGTACTCCGGCTAAAGGGTTTAAAACTCGTAAAAAACAAGCTAGTGATAAATTAATTATCTCTAAGCGTAAAAAGTAAGGGGCTAAGATATGGCAAGATCGACAAAAAAAGGTCCATTTATCGATGGTCACCTAATGAAAAAAGTATTGGCAGCAAAAGAGTCTGCTGATAAGAAACCTATTAAAACTTGGTCAAGAAGATCTGTGATCTTCCCTGAGTTTATTGGTTTGACAATCAACGTTCACAACGGTAGACAATTTGTACCAGTATTTATAACTGAAAACCATGTAGGTTATAAACTAGGTGAATTCGCACCAACAAGAACATTTAAGGGCCACAAAGGTTCTGTACAGAAGAAGGTAGGTTAATTATGAGTAGAGCATTATTAAAATTCGTAAGAGTATCACCTACTAAAGCTAGACTTATTGCTAGAGAAGTTCAGGGTATGAATGCTGAACTTGCTCTTGCATCATTAGAGTTTATGCCTAACAAAGCAGCAGGTATCATTTCTAAAGTAATCGCATCTGCAGTTGCTAACGGTGACTTTGAACCGGAAGAAGTAACAATTACTTCTTGTAGAGTTGACAAAGCAGCGGTAATGAAAAGATGGAGACCAAGAGCTAGAGGTACTGCTTCTAGAATCATTAAACCAACAGCGCACATTTTAGTTGAAGTTGGCGTAGCTGAAAAAACTGGGGAGGACGCATAATATGGGTCAAAAAGTAAATCCTATAGGTCTTAGACTTGGAATTAACAGAAACTGGGAGTCAAGATGGTTCCCGGCAAAAGGTAGAACAGCAGATTTTATCGCTGAAGATTACAAAATCAGAAAATACCTTAAAAAAGAACTTTTCTATGCAGGTGTTTCTAACATCATCATCGAAAGAACTGTTAAAAAATTAAGAGTAAATATCGTAACTGCTAGACCTGGTATTATTATCGGAAAAAAAGGTGCGGATATTGAAAAATTGAAAGCAACACTTATCAAAATGCTTGGTAAAGATGTAGCGATCAATATTAAAGAAGAGAAACGTCCTCAAGCCTCAGGTCAACTTGCTGCTGAAAATGTTGCAACTCAACTTGAGAGAAGAACTGCATTTAGACGTGCTATGAAAAAAGTAATTCAGGGTGCACTTAAATCAGGTGCAAAAGGAATTAAAATTTCTGTATCTGGACGTCTTGGTGGTGCTGAAATGGCAAGAACTGAGTGGTACTTAGAGGGCAGAGTTCCTCTTCATACACTTAGAGCTAAAATCGATTACGGTTTCGCTGAAGCACATACTACTTATGGAATCATTGGTATTAAAGTTTGGATCTTCAAAGGTGAAGTTCTTGCTAAAGGTATCCAGGCTGAGCCACAAGAAGAGAAAAAAGGTGGTAGAAAGCCATCTAGAAAAAGAGGTGAATAATCATGCTAATGCCTAAAAGAACTAAATGGAGAAAGCAGATGAAAGGCCGTAATCGCGGCAAATCTTTCAAAGGTAACAAAATTGAGTTTGGTGATATCGCGATCAAAGCTACTGAAGCTGGTAGAATCGATTCTAGACAGATCGAAGCTGCGCGTATTACAATGACTAGAAAAATTTCCAGAACAGGTAAAACTTGGATTAGAGTTTTCCCTGATAAACCACTTACAGCTAAGCCACTTGAAACAAGAATGGGTAAAGGTAAAGGTGGTGTTGACAAATGGGTAATGAACATTAAGCCAGGTAGAATTATTTTCGAAATGGCAGGCGTTGAAGAAACACTTGCAAGAGCAGCGTTAACACTTGCTATTCATAAAATGCCATTTAAGTGTAAAATTATCACTTTAAAGGATAGTAATGAACTATATTGATTTAAAAGACAAAAACGAAGCAGAACTTAGAGCAATGCTTAAAGAGAAAAAACTTGAATTGTTTACATTGAATGCAAAGCAAAAAACTATGCAACTTACAAACACTTCTGAGTTAAGAGTAGCGAAAAAAGATATCGCTAGAATTCAAACAGCATTAACTGCTGCTAGATCGAAGTAAAGGGTCAGACATGCCAAAAAGACAAATAACTGGTACTGTGATTAAAAAGGCTGGAGAGAAAACTGCAACTGTATTGGTTGAGAGAAGAGTACTTCACCCAAGATATCACAAGACTGTAAAAAGATTTAAAAAATATCTTATTCATGATGAGAAGAATGACATTAATGTTGGAGATACAGTGAGTGCTATCGAATGTAGACCACTTTCAAAAACAAAAAGTTTTAGACTTCTTGAAATCGTGAAGAGAGGAGAGCTGTAATGATCCAAGGTTTTACTAGATTAAATGTAGCAGATAACTCTGGTGCTAAAGAGATCATGTGTATTAAGGTTCTCGGTGGATCTAAAAGAAGATATGCATCAGTAGGTGACGTTATCGTTGCTTCTGTGAAAAAAGCACTTCCAACAGGAAAAGTGAAAAAAGGTAAGGTTGTTAAAGCAGTTGTTGTTAGAACTAAAAAAGAGATCCAGAGAGAAAATGGTTCACTTATTAGATTTGATGACAATGCAGCAGTAATTATCGATGACAAAAGAGAACCAATAGGTACACGTATCTTTGGACCTGTAAGTCGTGAAACAAGATATGCAGGTTTTATGAAAATTGTATCACTTGCACCGGAGGTATGGTAATGGCTAAAACATTTAAAATTAAAAAAGGTGACCAGGTAATGGTTATCGCTGGTGATGACAAAGGTACAGTTGGAGAAGTTCTTCAAGTACTTACTAAAAAAGATGCAGTGATCGTTGCAGGTTGTAAAACAGCTAAAAAAGCTGTAAAACCAAGCGAGCAAAATAAAGAAGGTGGATTTGCCAACGTAGAAATGCCAATCCACATCTCAAATGTAAAAAAAGTAGAGGGATAATCCTATGAGTAGAATGAAGCAAAAGTACAATGACATCGTTCCTGCACTCAGAGAAGAGTGCGGGATTGCAAACCCGATGCAGACTCCTAAGCTTGAAAAGATAGTTATCTCTGTTGGTGCTGGTGAAGAGGGTAAAGACAACAAACTTATCCAAAACATGGCTGACACTATCTCACTTATCGCTGGTCAAAAAGCGGTAGTTGTTATGGCTAGAAAATCTGTTGCAGGTTTTAAAGCTAGAGAAGGTGCTCCAACAGGTATAAGAGTAACACTTAGAGGTGAAAATATGTATAACTTCTTTGATAAACTCGTATCTATTGCTCTTCCAAGAGTAAAAGACTTTAGAGGAACACCAAGAAAAGGTTTTGACGGACGTGGTAACTATAACTTCGGTCTTCAAGAGCAATTGATGTTCCCAGAAGTTGAATTTGACAAAGTGATCAAAACACACGGTATGAACATTACAATCGTAACAAATACTGAAGATGATAAAGAAGGGTTCATGCTTTTAGAAAAGCTTGGTATGCCTTTCGCTAAAGGGAGAAACTAATGGCTAAGAAATCAATGAT
>NZ_JBFENQ010000115.1:0-5788 GCF_041551015.1 Sulfurovum sp.
CAATTATTATGGCTATACACTTATAGATAAAGAGGTTAATGTGAAAAAAGGTATCAATGTGATTGAAAATGCATTGATACAACAACCCGATAACATGTATTATTTGGACTCTTTGGCATGGGGATATTATAAAGAACGTGATTGTGATAAAGCCTATAAACTGATGAAACGAGTGGTGGATGAAGAAGGACTTGAAGAAGCAGAAATTATAGAACATTGGAACGCTATCAGACAGTGTAAATAATTTAGAACTTCTTTTAGATATAATACGCGAAATTAATAGAAATATGGAAAGTAATATATGGCTCAAATATTAGATGAAATCATTAAAAAAACAAAATCAGATCTTGAAAAAAGAAAAGTAGATTATCCCGAAGAGTGGCTGGGACGTTCTCTCGCTTTTAATCCTTTTGTTCCTAAAGATGTGAAGAGTGCTTTACGTTCTACTAAAGAAAATCCTTACCGTATCATAGCAGAAGTCAAAAAGGCGAGCCCTAGTAAAGGGATCATACGAGAAAACTTTGATCCTGTTGAGATAGCACAAGCCTATGAAAAAGGTGGAGCAGACTCACTCTCAATACTTACTGAGCCACACTTTTTTAAAGGTGACAAAGAGTATCTTGGTATGGTACGTCGCTATGTCAATATACCACTGCTTAGAAAAGATTTCATCGTTGATAAATATCAGGTACTTGAAGCATTGGCATTTGGAGCAGATTATATCTTACTTATTGCTATGGCCCTGAGTCGTAAAGAGCTTAAAGAGTTATATGACTATGCACGTCATTTAGGTTTGGATGTATTGGTTGAGGTACATAACAAAACTGATCTTGTCAAAGCGATTTTTGCCGGAGCAGATATTATCGGGATCAACCATCGTAACCTTGAAACATTTGAAATGGACATGAGTCTCAGTGAAAAACTGATTCCTCTCATCCCAAATGGTAAGATCATTGTGGCTGAATCTGGTATCAATGATCATGAGACAGTGGTAGAACTTTCTAAGATAGGTGCAGATGCATTTTTGGTTGGTGAGCATTTTATGAGACAGGATGATATTACTGCGGCTATCAAAGCATTGAAGTATGGGAATTAATTTTTAATAGTATTTTTTCCTAATTACCTAATAATTAGGGTTGAGGCGTTGTTTCTCTCTTCATTTTTTTAGAAAAAACGAAGCAAAAAAGCGTCGACCCTCTCGAATCGCTCCACTTTCAAGGGCGTTCGGATCGACATCATTAATGTATGTTTAAGAGAGTAGTTTTTTAACCATTTGATTGATACGTCCGCCGTCTGCTCGGCTTCCTATGGCAGTTTTGGCACCACCCATGACCTTACCCATATCTTTCATACTTTCAGCACCTACAGAAGCTATTACTTCTTTAAGTACGGATTCCAACTCTGCATCGTCCATTGGTTCTGGTAAGTAGGCTTTGACTATGGCTATTTCCGCATCTTCTTTTTCTACAAGATCATTACGCCCTGCATCTGCAAACTGTGCTTTTGCATCTTCTCTTTGTTTCATATATTTCATCAAAATAGCTTCAATATCAGCATCGGTTACATCTCTACGTTCATCTACTTCTATTTGTTTGATAGAAGCTTGTATATTTCTAAGTGTGTCTCTTTTTACGATCTCTTTTGCGCGCATTGCATCTTTAATATCATTTTTTATTTTTGCATTTAAACTCATGTATGATCTCCATTCTAGATTTAAAGTGATTATACTATAATCCCTCTATGATAATCACAATAGAAGACAAACAATTCGATACAACAAAGATCACGCAGCTCTACCCGGCAGCGGTAGTAAAGACAGGACATGAAGATGAAACGACACAGGTAAGTCTTGAATGGTTGGATGTTGAGTCAAAAGGTAAGGTAGAAGTGGTAGGATTTGGCATTTTTGTCAATCTTGGAGAAGATGAAAAGTACTCTTTTATTTTTGATACTAAAGAAGAGATGGATGAAGCTGCAGGGCGTATCGCCGCACAGCTACAATAACATATCTAGATCTTAAAGTGACTAGTCACTTGAGCTTTCTGCTGAAGATAACCTAGTGTTAACGTAGTATAAGGAGCTTTGCTTCTTATGCGTTCTCTTTAAATGATAAAGAAGCAGAGTTAATGCAGTAACGCTTATATGTAGGTGCTGGACCATCAGGAAATACATGGCCCAGGTGTGAACCGCATGCACTACAACACACTTCAACACGTACCATACCATGGCTACTGTCCGTAATTTCTTCTATATTTTCTTCGTTTATAGGTTTGAAATAACTTGGCCACCCTGTACCTGAATCAAATTTTGTCTCTGAAGAAAAGAGAGGTGTGCCACAACATTTACAAGTGTATGTACCTTCTTGTTTAGAATCCCAAAATTCATTTTGGAACGGTGCTTCTGTACCATGGTTTAAGCAAACATTATACTCAAGTGGTGTTAACTCTTTCTGTAACTTATCTTTATCTAATTCTATTCTATAAGCCATCATAATCCTTTGGTGATTTTTTACTATCATAGCAGATTTTCTTTGGGTTTAAGTTAGATTATCTTATCATTCGATACTTAGATTGGAGAAACTATGACAACATTTCAACTATTACTTCTTATTGTGGCTGGAGGAGTATTTTATCTTTTTTTTAAACAACTTTTTTCAGGAAACCATCCTAAAAGAGGTGTTGATTTTGAAGCAAAAGTAGCAGATGAACAAATAGGCGGTATTAACCGTCCAGATAAAACATTCTCTACACCTGCTGTGCAGCCTACACGAATGGAACAACTTTTAAAAATAACAGACGATGCAGTGGAGAAAGAAGATTTCGAAGAAGCGAAAAAAGCATTGGGTTCAGCACTGATCATTGAAGAGAACAATATAGAAGTACTTCAGAAAATGGGTTACGTATATATGCAAACAGGAGAATATAAAGAAGCAAAAGAGAGTTATGAAAAGCTTTTGTCTTTAGATGATACAGATGATATAGCTCATGTGTCACTGGCAAATGTATTACATAAACTTGGTGATGAAGAAGGTGCCCAAAAACACCATGAACGTGCTATTGCATTGGACCCTGAGTATGCACCTCACCACTTTAACTACGCAAATACTTTGTATGATTTGGGACGAAAAAAAGAAGCACTTGTAGGCTATGCTAAAGCATATGAGTTAGATGAGACATTGGAAGAGGCGAAAAAAATGATGAAAGAACTAGGGAGTGATAATGGGTAGTGCATGTTTTGTAACACAGGAAGCGACAAAAGAGATACTTTTACGAGTAACCAATGTATGTGCGGAGTGTTATGATGATATTAATGAGGGTGACACCATCCATTATGATATGCAAAATTACCGTTACTTATGTAAATCTTGTCAAGAGAGACTTTGTGCACAGATGAATGAGAACTGTGAAGTGATTGAAGATGAAGGTCCGGGGCTTTTCTGCTAATTTACTATAACATATTTAATTGCGTTCAAATAACTCAAACTGCTTAATTCTATCCCTTTATATGCCACATCAAACGCCGTTCCATGATCTACAGAGGTTCTGAGTATCGGCAGGTTTAATGATACGTTAATACCTTCATCAAAATATAAGGCTTTGAGAGGTGCTAATCCCTGGTCATGGTACATAGCTACATAATGTGTATAGTTTGCTCGCACTCTTGGGGTAAATGCTATATCAGGTACAAGAGGAGTGCTAAATACTTGTTTACCTATTTCTACATGTGCATTCTCTATAGCTTTTTCTATGATACGTTCTTCATCACCGAGGACTCCATCATCACCGGCATGAGGATTGAGTCCTAAAACACCTACTTGTGTGTTGGGTTTGGCTGTATGGTAAAAGTCTATGAGAAATCTTGTTAACGCTTTTTCATTGATACTTCCGGCTACTTCTTTAAGTGGTATATGTTCGGTAAAAAGAGCGACATACATCTTAGGTGAACCTAGCATCATAATGGCTTCTGCATCGAAAAAATCTCTTAAGGCATCGGTATGACCTTTATATGCTACGCCCGCTAATTCCCATGCTTTTTTATGTATGGGTAGGGTAGTGATGGCATCTACTTCTTGGTTACGGGCAAGTTCAACTGCTTTGACAAATGAAGCATAAGCATATGTTCCACTCTCTTTACTGACTACTCCTGCGTCTATTTCAAAGTCTGCTGCTATATTTTCTATGGTGATAAAATCAGTAGGTATGGGTAGGTTTAATTTTTGGGCTGCTTGTTCCAACATGCTTCTATTAACGCAGTAAACAGCATCTACCTCTTTAGAAATGATATCATGATTCTCAAGGACAAGTTGGATGCCTATCCCGTTGAGATCACCAATAGATATGGCTATTTTTTTTCTTAACATGTTATCTTATCAACATAGATTTCATATCTATAATAGCTTGTTCAAGCCCAGTATAGACAGAACGAGCAATAATGCTTTGTCCGATATTCAGCTCTTCTATTGTCTCTATCTCTGCGATATCTTTGACATTTTGCATATTAAGACCATGTCCTGCTGCTACACGTAAACCCAGTTCCATAGCATCACAGGAGAGTAGGCGAAGGTTACAGAGTTCAGCATTGAGCATTTGTTTAAGAGTCTTACGTGAGAGTTCAAGTTCTGGTATGCTGTGGTGGGTTTTGGAGAGGTTTGTATAGAGCATCGCATAGATGTTGGCATATTTCCCTGTATGAAACTCTATCCACTCTACACCTAGGTCCAGTGATGCATTCACGGCATCTAAAGTAGGGTCTATGAAAAGTGAGACCTCTATCTCTTCTTTTTGTAATCTTTTTATAGCTTCTTTGAGTTTAGGGTGCTCTCCCATGACTGCAAGACCACCCTCAGTAGTGACCTCTTCACGTTTTTCAGGTACGAGGGTTACACGATGAGGTTTTAGCTTACAGGCGATATCTATCATCTCAGCTGAAATGGCACATTCAAGATTCACAGGTAAAGAAGAGAGTTCTATGATATTTTTAGCATCCATATCTTGCATATGTCGTCGGTCTTCACGAAGATGAATCGTGATCTGGTCTGCTCCTGCACGTTTACAGATGCTCAGTGCATCGAGCGGATCAGGGTCTGCTACCTTTCTTGCTTCTCGCAGTACAGCGATGTGGTCAATGTTTACACCCAATAACATCTATGAGCTCCCTTGAATAATATTAATTTGATTATAGCAAAAGTTCTTAAGATAGAATTTGTATAATCGATTATATTTGAATATGTGGAGAGAAGATGCCTACAAAAAATGTACTGCCGGTGATGAAATATGCTGATGTCAAAGATAATATAGGTAACGGAAAGCCTCTCATACTCTCTTTTGGAATGTCACATTGTTACAGTTGTTTGGCAATGTCTAAAGTATTTGTCGAAGTTCTAGAAGAGCATCCAGAGTTTCAGATCTACTCCATAGACTCTCAAAAAGACCGTTTGGTGAGTCGTGATATCTATAAGCTTAAAGAGATGCCCACACAGATATTTTTCAATGCTTCTGGTGAAGAAGTATTTCGTCATACAGGAGCATATAAAAAAGCGGTGTTGAATATTATTTTGAAGAAGTATGGATTTGAGTAGAGCTTAACCAACATTATGGTAAAATCGCGACAATATTATTACTAAGGCTATAAAATGTCAAAAAGAAAAATTAAAAAAGCAGTATTGGCTTATTCTGGTGGGCTTGATACAAGTATTATTTTAAAATGGCTTCAAGATGAGTATGAATGTGAAGTAGTTACTTTTACTGCTGACCTTGGTCAGGGTGAAGAGGTAGAACCTGCACGTCAG
>NZ_JBFENQ010000116.1:0-5726 GCF_041551015.1 Sulfurovum sp.
AATGCTCCAAGCTTCGTTAAATAGATAGCCACTGCCATATTGAAGACGATAACACCTGCCCAAATTCTGCTTTTCCATCCTATAATTAAAAAGATCGGTGCAAATATCTCTCCCACATAGATTCCATATGCCAAGACTTCAGGTATCCCCTGGAACTTCAATAATCCTTTAATAAAAGTGATCCCGTGCAAAGCCTTATCGATACCATGAAAGAGCATCATCCCGCCAACCATTAAACGTAATACTAATTTTCCTATATTCTCTGACATACAAAGATCCTTGTGTATAAAAAGTATATGATTATAACAAGTATTTTTATAAATGATTGATTTTAATAGGTTTGTTTATTGTCTACTATAGTTGTTGAAGTGTTCAATATTTTTTCACTATATCAAAAGTAAATATCTCTATAGTTTTTATATTGGTTTTTGATTATAAAAAATAAATGGCCGGGAGAGGGGGATTCGAACCCCCGGAGGTATTACCCTCACCGGTTTTCAAGACCGGCACATTCGACCACTCTGACATCTCCCGACATTTTGAAGAATAGAATATTATCTAAAGATAGATAAAATCTAGTTTATATGGTGGAGGAGCCACCCGGATTTGAACCGGGGATAGCAGCTTTGCAGGCTGCGGCCTTACCGCTTGGCGATGGCTCCACACTAATATATACGAATATTTTCTTCTTTCTTCTCAATAAAACTTCTGAACCGTTAGGTGAAGCTTTAGTGAGATGAATTGAAAGATTGGCTTTGCCAATTTTCAAGAAGAATTGTTGGTGGTACCCGGAGCCGGACTTGAACCGGCACGGTCACAATGACCGGGGGATTTTAAGTCCCCTGTGTCTACCATTCCACCATCCGGGCATAATTGGTACCATTCATATATTAAAATGTTAATTTTTTATGGAGCGGGCGAACGGGTTCGAACCGTCGACCCCAACCTTGGCAAGGTTATGCTCTACCACTGAGCTACGCCCGCAAATCCATACCGATTTTTAAGCATTCACTTAAAATTGGAGTGCGATTATAGCCAAAAAAGTTTTTAATGTAAAGAGAATTTAAAGCTTTTGTCTGTAAAAGAGGATTTTCTATCATTTTTTGAGTTTCATCTGCTATAATCCCTTAAATAACTAAAATATAAACATAAAGGCTTTCCCATGAGAAGTGACGAAATAAAACAGGGGTTTAGCAGAGCTCCACACAGAAGTCTACTCCGTGCAACCGGCGTAAAAGATGAAGATTTTGAAAAACCGTTCATCGGCGTAGCAAACTCATTTATAGAGATCATTCCGGGGCACTTTTTCCTCAATAAAGTAGCTGAAGTGATCAAAGAAGAGATCCGCGCTAATGGATGTGTACCTTTTGAGTTTAACACCATTGGAGTAGATGATGGTATCGCTATGGGACATGATGGTATGCTTTACTCTCTTCCAAGTCGTGAGATCATAGCCAACTCAATAGAGACCGTTATGAATGCACATAAACTTGATGCGATGATCGCTATACCTAACTGTGACAAGATCGTTCCGGGAATGATCATGGGTGCTTTGCGTGTTAATGTCCCTACAGTATTTGTCTCTGGTGGTCCTATGCAAAAAGGGTATACGAAAGATGGCACCCCTATAGATCTCGCTACGGCATTTGAAGCAGTAGGAAAGCATGAAACAGGAGAGATCACAGATGAAGAACTTCTTGATATAGAGTGTAATGCTTGTCCAAGTGGTGGATCTTGTTCAGGAATGTTTACAGCAAACTCTATGAATACATTAATGGAAGCGATGGGTATTGCCTTACCTGGTAACGGTACCATCCTTGCATTAACACCGGAGAGAACAGAGCTTTACAAACAAGCGGCCAGACGCATCTGTGAGATAGCAAAATCAGATGCAGCTGAACGTGAAAAGTATCGTATGCGAAACATTTTAAATGAAAATGCTGTACGCAATGCTTTTGCTGTAGATATGGCAATGGGAGGAAGTTCAAATACTGTACTTCATATGCTAGCTATTGCGAGAGAAGCTGAAGTTGATTTCAATCTTGAAGACATCAATGCTATAAGTAAAAGAGTTTCACATATTGCCAAAATTTCTCCATCACTCTCAACAGTACACATGGAAGACATTAACAAAGCAGGTGGTGTCAATGCAGTTATGCATGAGATGATGAAACGTGGAGATAACATTTTACTTGATAACTTAGGGGTAACAGGTGAAACACTTTACGAAAAGGTCAAAGATGCAGAGATCCTCGATACAAATATTATCCATACGATAGACAACCCTTACTCTGAAGTGGGTGGATTGGCCATCCTTTATGGTAACCTTGCAGAACAAGGTGCTGTAATTAAAACGGCTGGTATCACTGGGGACAGAGTATTTACCGGTACTGCAGTATGTTTTAATTCACAGGATGAAGCTATCAAAGGTATCATCAACGGTAAAGTAGAAGCCGGGAATGTTGTAGTTATCCGATATGAAGGCCCTCGTGGTGGTCCGGGTATGCAAGAGATGCTTAGCCCTACAAGTCTTATCATGGGTATGGGACTTGGAGACAAGGTTGCCCTGATCACTGATGGTAGATTCTCAGGTGCGACTAGAGGTGCAAGTATCGGACATGTAAGTCCTGAAGCTGCAGAAGGTGGTCTGATAGGTCTACTTGAGGATGGAGATGAGATTCACATCGATGTGGATGAGTACATCTTACAAGCTAACCTCAGTGATGAAGTCATCGCAGAGAGAAGAGCAAACTTTAAACCTCTTATCAAACCATTGAAAAGTAAATGGTTAAGACAATATAGAGCGTTGGTAACAAATGCAAGTTCTGGTGCTGTGCTAGAAGCAGAATAATAGTTTATATAGACTCTATATCCTGTCAAGGCTTTGCCTTGACATCTTCCCTCCTACATCTCTAAACAATAAAAGACTTGAAATTCACTAAAAAATTTTACTTAATTAAGTGAAGTCTTGATATAAATTTTCCCATCAGTGTCGATTTTAAAGGCAATGATACAATATCATTCAGACTCTTGTTTTCATTAGACAAGAGCCTACAAACAATCCTATTGCTTACTATAATACTTTGTCTTTCATGGACTTCACCACAGCTCGCACACTGTTTCCATACACCGTTCCAAGTAACATTTGTGTTGTTACATTTTCTACAGGCATCCATATATACTTCCTTTACTCTTTTAAAATTATCTAACTGAAGTATCTCATACTGACCCATTATACTTATGATCTATATATTACTCTTCCAAGGTTAATGGTGAAGAGTTAAATGTCCCGATGATTTAATATTATGATGGGCGTCTTGCGCCTTTGTATCTGTTACTATAAAAATTCTTACTGAGACTTGTAATTACAACCTTTTTCTTCGCAGATGACGCATGGATGAATTTATTGTCTCCAAGGTATATACCTACGTGATTTACATATCCTTTACGTCTTTTAGATGTATCAAAGAAAACAAGGTCTCCCTTTTGTAATTCATCTCTTTTTACATATTTTCCAAATTTTGATTGGTTGATAGAAGTACGCGGAAGAGTCACACCAATATTTTTATAGACATATTTCGTAAAGCTGGAACAGTCATAGGTATTTTTATGTCCACTTGCTCCCCATACATACTTTTTCCCTAATTTAGTTTTTGCTAGTGTAGTGATACGCTGACACTTATCTGAGGTTTCATCCTTTTTACTAACAAAAATATCACGAAACTTAAACGTACCACGTTCTTCTGCCTTGTTTTCCTCTAAACTGATCGTATCCAAGCTAGAAAGAGAGGCAAGAAGCTTTTTATTTGAAGTTTTTTTCTTTACTTTAGCCAATTTAATGGATTGCTTGTTTTGAGGCACCGTTAATAACCTTCCTATTTTAAGCATTTCGCTTTTTTTAAGACCATTGGCTTTTCTTATTTTTGTAACAGATGTATGATGCTTAAGTGCAATAGAAGAAAGTGTGTCACCTTTTTTTATGACATATTTCTTCGGTTTTGGAGACACATTCACATCGGAGACATACGCATCTGTTGGTACTTTCAATACCTTCCCCAGTCTAAGAATCGCTCCCTTCTTAAGGCCATTGGCTTGTCTTACTTTTGCAATCGTTGTATGATGTTTTCGGGCAATAGCAGAAAGTGTTTCCCCTTTTTTGATAGTATGCTTAACTGTGTGAGTAGATGATTTGGCTGTAATTGTAGCCAGAGATAAAGTAAGTAAAATCGTATAAATTTTTTTCAATGAATTCCCCTTAATGGATTGTAACATAAGTATATACTAAAAAATATTGAGTAATTGTAGCTATATATGATTAATCAAAAATAAACATTATTTTAAATCTGACTTAAACACCTCTCTGTGCTGTCCACTAGAGAAGGAAAGATATTAAATGCAGTATTAGCTTTTTTGCAGCTGTTTAACTATATGATCAGCCACCCTGAACGCATTTGCATAAATGGTCCAGGTATAGGCGACAGAACCCCCTGTAGGCATAAAGCTGGCATCTGCGACATAAAGGTTATTCACATCATGAGATCGGCAATATTTATTAAGTACGGATGTTTTAGGGTCATTTCCAAAACGGCACCCCCCGGCAACCAAGTTTTGCGGAGGAGAAGAAGAAATAGAAGAATAAATGTTTTGTGCTCCCATCTCTTTGAGCACCTCCTCACACTTTTTGGCGATATAGTTGCCAACTTTCACATCTTGAGGATGCCCTTCCAGACGTAGTTTTCCTACGGGCATACCAAACTTGTCTTTATGGGTAGGATCCAACGAAACAAAACAGTTATCATTGGGTAACCAGTCATTAAAGACTTCAAAACGTATACTTTTCTGCTCCGTAAAACGTGAGTTAAGTCGTTCACCCAACGCTTTGCCCCACACTAGCTTTCCATCTTCGTAGCCATTTTTACGTGCACGACTAATGATATTTTGATGTTCAAACATAAACTCTACAGAACCGCCTTTAAAGGTGCCATCCCACCAATGGTCTATAAAATACCAATCCAAGATAGAACGATTGACAAAAAGCCCTGTTGTCATCAACTCTTCAAACTTTATATGCTTCAAAGAGTCCTTATACAGTTCTCCTTGTCCGGAGCCCCCACCGGAGAAGATAAGGTTTTTACCAAGCTCTCCACTGCTGTTTCCCAAGCCTTCAGGATGATGTTCATTGGCCGAATTAAGTAAAAGCCTTGCACTCTCATGGGCTTGTGCCGCGATAACAAAGATCTTTCCTTTGATCTTTGTTTCTTTACCTGTAACAGTGTCAACCACTACGGCATGATTAACCTCATCTTTTTTATCTGTATCTAAATACTTGACATAGGTGTTACTCAATAACGTTAAGTTTCCTGTAGCCAAAGCTGGTTTTAAAAGCGCCTCTCTAGAACTTCCCTTCGCGCCTGAACTACACCCGTAACTTCCACAGAAATTTGAATAATAACAGGCATCACGTCCAGGCTTGTCTTTGGAGAGAACAGCCCTGGGCGTGACAAGAGGTGTGATGTCAAGAGATTTACAGCTTTTGTCAAAAAGCTTTACCACTGCATTTTCTTTGGTTGGAGGCTGTGTAAAATCTATAGTACTTCGAGGTGGTTCAAAAGGGTGTTTATCTACTTTACCGGAAATGCCTACCAACTCTTCTGTTAACGTGTAATATGGTTCCAACTCTTCATAGGAAATAGGCCAGTCAACCACATTGGCTCCTTCTATCTCTC
>NZ_JBFENQ010000117.1:0-5631 GCF_041551015.1 Sulfurovum sp.
ACTTGTGGATGAAGTTCAAACTAAAAAAGTACGTTTTAATATCTCAAAAGAAAAGAGAGATAGAATGTATAAACAGTTAAATATAAAAAGACAACTAAAATCACTTCCAAAAAAAGATGCCAAATATATCCTTGATGCACTCGAAGGTATCTTCCCATCAAGACTGGAAATGGAAGAAGATATGAGTATTGAAGGTATGATACTTGTATCCAAGATCATGGATTATGCGACAAAATAAAAATAATACCTTTTAGCAACACAAACATGACAATTTGACATATTTTTTACATTACTGCTAAAAATATACTATTATTAGATCTATATCTACTAAAGGAGTTAAAGGTGGAAGGTATGATAAAAGTAAGTTACACTGTCATATGTAAAAATGATATTAACAAAACACTAAGCTTGGCAGACATATTGGCCAATGAAAAGGTAGAAAAATCCATCAAGAGTGAGTTTGCCAAAGGACTAAGAAATCTTGTAGTGTCACACAAGGAAGAAACAGAAGTGTTTTTAAAAACACAAAAAGAAGTATTTGAAATGACTGTAAGTAAAAATGATTTTGCAGACCTACTTGAGCTCGCAGAAGAGGATGCTCGTAAACATAAACGTATTAAAAAAGAGTGTGACGGTGTGGAATTGGTTGATATATTAACCATAGAATAGATGCAAGGGCTACTTTTTCATGCTATACTTAGTCAAATAAATCATCCTGCATCATAATGTAGGATCTAATAAAAAGACATTATGGCAAAGAAAAAGAAAAAATACTTTATAAAACTTAACAATAAAATACGAAACTATTTTAATGGACTTCCTTTTGATGAAGGTGTGGCTACATTGGATGAAGATAAACTCATAGAGCTCATTATGCTGCTTGAGATCACCCTTCCCTCACATACAAAAGAGGATATGATACGTGCACTTAGACGTGTTTGGAGTGAAGGTGAGGCAGTTTCCAGAGAAATGATAGTCTCCTATCTTACTCAGAGCTACAAAGCAGTACCCTATGCTGGAAATATCAAGCGTCCTTTAGGCAAAGTAGAAAAGATCCTCCAGCTCTTAGAAGACACCTCCTACACCAAACACGAAGAGAATCTACTTCTTGAAGCATTTATAGATGTTAAAAGCACTAAGATCACTGAAGAGAAAGTCCTCAACAAACTTGCTTACCTACGGATAAGAACAAGACTACATACACTTGAGAAATCGTTAGAGGTAGTGTTCAATTCCCTCAATGAAATGGAGTTTTATCACAGCTTCACTTTTGCCCTACAAAACTTCGACTTTAACAAGCTACTTTTATGTACAACACCTACCTTAAATATGGACGAACTCTGGAGTTTAAACAATGAAGAGATGGTCACTAAACTGCAAATGATAAAAGAAGAAGCTATCAGTAAGAAAACAACTGATATTGAAGAGTTTCTGAAACATATAAAAGAGACTAAACATCCCTATCTGACAGAACAAGATGTCAATTCCGCACTTAAAAGTATGCCACCAGAAGCGTCACTCTTTCATGCTCCCATAACATTTGACACCATAGAAAAAATACTCACTAAAATTAGTGATAAATATGAGGTATTTGAAAGTACTGATCATATCATCATAGAGAAAGAAAAAAACCATGATCTCTTTGGTACTACTCTCTTCTATATGACTTCTGTTTCTTATGAAAAACCTTTCATGTATAATCTCATTTGGAGAGGAGAAGAACCTCCTGTAAAAGAGGATATAAACAAGGTAAATGATGACCTTCTTGCCCACTTTAGAGTAGCTATAGATGATGTACTTGAAGAGATGAGAGAAGAAAGTGAAAAACTGGATATAGAAGAGGAAAAACTCCATGAATTCATCGTCCGTTTTGTAGAACCTCAGATACGTTCTTCGAATGTTCTAAAGTTCAAAGAGAAGAGTAAACGACGTATACTCTTTCACTTTGGAGAGTATATCAAGCCTTTACTTGAAAAACAAAAACGTGAAGAGCTGTTGGCCAAGACCATTCGTGACTTTAAAAACCTCTTCCCTCTTGCACGTGAACTTAAAAGGAAGATTGTTTTTCATGTTGGGCCTACGAATTCAGGGAAAACATACACAGCACTTAAAGAACTTAAAGCTGCAACAACAGGCTACTATCTAGCTCCTCTTCGACTACTTGCCCTTGAAGGATATGAAAACCTTAAAAAAGAAGGTGTGGCCATCTCACTCATTACAGGAGAAGAAGAGATCATAGACGACGAGTCGACACATATCTCTTCTACGATAGAGATGATGAATTCTGCAGTTGATGTTGATGTCTGTGTCATAGATGAGATCCAAATGATCAGCGATAGAGACAGGGGCTGGGCATGGGCAAATGCTCTCATAGGTGTACCAGCTAGAAAAGTCATACTTACAGGCTCCGGTAATGCACTCAAAGCGGTAGAAGAGCTTTGTACCTACCTGGGTGAAGAGTTGGAAGTGATCCACTTTGAGCGCAAAAACGAACTGGAAATGCTACCCGATCCTACCTCTATGAAGCATATAGAACCTCAAACAGCCATCGTAGCCTTTTCTAGACGTGATGTACTCTCACTTAAACAACAACTCAGTGAAAAATACTCTGTCTCGGTGGTATATGGTAATCTCTCCCCTGAAGTAAGACGTGAAGAAGCCAGACGTTTTAGAGAAGGTGAAAGCCAAATACTTGTTGCCACAGATGCCATTGCCATGGGACTTAATCTCCCCATAAAGACCCTACTCTTTTCAAAAGACAACAAGTTTGACGGTTTACGAAGACGTGAACTTCTTCCTACTGAAGTACTGCAGATCTCTGGACGTGCTGGACGTTACGGTTTTGAAGAAAAAGGTTATGTTGGTGCATTAGATGAGAATGCCCTGGCAACCATTACATCTGTCTTTCATATGCCACTTCCAGACCTTAAACTTCCAGTTTCTGTCATGGCAAGCTTAGAACATGTCATGCTCATAGGTGAAATACTCGAAACCGATAATATCTTGGACATTCTGGAATTTTTTGCAGACAACATGGAGTTTGAAGGTCCCTTTGTAGCCGCTAACATTGATTCCATGCTTGAGATAGCAGCTATAGTTAGTGAATATAGTCTAGATCTGAAAACACGTTTTTTTCTCTCTTGTGCACCTGCGAGTATCTCTTCACCGTACATAGAGTCAGTCTTCCATCGTTATATCCGCCAAATCGAAGCTGGAGGCAAAGTACTCTATATTCCACCACGTGACCTCCCTGCTTTTGCACAAACCAACGATATGCTCCTTAACGCAGAAGACCGAGTAAGAGAAATATCACTCTATCTGTGGCTCTCATTCAAATTTCCAGATATCTTTGAAGATACCGCTAAAGCTATAGCAGCCCGAGTAAGACTGAACAATTACATTGAAAATTCTCTTAGACAGGGACACTTCACCAAAAAATGTCGAAGATGTGGAAAGGTACTTGACTTTTCTTACAGATTTTCCATCTGTGATCAATGTCATGGTCAAAATAAAAGAGGTACGGGATCTTCAAGCTATGATGCATATCGTGGACGTAGACGAAGATAAAATAATTTATTAAAATTGTATAGTGAAAAAAATGCTGATAAAAAGTGTATCAGAGAAACATCAAATCAAAAGCATTGAAAACCTTGCTTATCAGATATGGCATGAACATTACACGCCAATTATTGGAAAGGCCCAAGTTGCTTATATGCTGACAAAATTTCAATCTTCTAAAGCTATAACTGAGCAGATAAATAATGAGCTACTATATTTTTTAGCTGAGCAGGACAATAGGCCTATTGGTTATATGAGTGTTGAGATCAAAGAGCAAGAATTATTTTTAAGCAAATTTTATGTTCTATCGAATGAGCGTGGCAATGGATATGGAAGAAATATGATAAAATTTATTGACCAATTGTCCATCGAAAAAAACCTAAATACAATTTTACTCACAGTAAATAGAAATAACACTGATAGCATCAAGATATATGAAGAGCTTGGTTTTGTTAAATATGGTACTGTAATTACAGATATTGGTAATGGTTTTGTGATGGATGATTACAAGATGGCAAAAAGACTCTGACTTTCAAAATCTCTTTTAGTAAGATATAATAATAGTAAAATGTTAAAACAATATAGCTGAGGAAAAAATGAAACAATTAAATATATTTACTATCATTTTTTTAACGTTTTTTACTAAACTATATGCTTATGATTTATCTAATATACCAGATACCAATGTTTCATACAATGAACAGAACGCAACCAAGGTGCATATATCAAAACCAAAAAAACATTCAAAAAGTATCTATCGGAAATTTAAAGACCTCTTTTCAGATTATGATGAGACCTGGATTGAAGATATAGTTACTTACCCTGTTGATATATTCATGCCTGATGAAGTTATGCAAGCAACAGAAGATATAGTAGATAATAGAAATCGTCAAGAATTAGCTTCTCAACTAGAACAGATTCCTAAACAAATGGGTAACGATGCTTATAACATGCTGTTAACAACAACTTATTATCATTTTCAAGATATATCGCGTATAACCAACGAAATATGGGAAGATGATGCATGTGACCCAGATAGCTTTGAATATAATGCAAGTAAAGACCCGAAAGAACCTTTACTTTATTTAAAAGAAAATGATAAGGATGCAAGAGGCGTAACTAAAAATGGTATAATTCTACCTATCAATCTTAATTTTCCTAATGCTTTTTATCCTTACGCTTCTCGTCCAGATGGCTGTAGTGCTGAGGGGCTTCAAGATGTATATGATCTCGCTAATGATTTCTCCAATGATGATGAATGGCTTGAAGAGGCATGTAATGCACATGACAGATGCTATTATACTGAAGGTACCTCTTCCAAAGAATGTAATGAAAAGTTTATTGTGGAAGCTATAGATTCTTGTAACAATATTAGTAACCTGGATACTGTATTATTTATGGGCATGAAGAATGCTTTTTGTGGATTTAAAGGTTTAACTGTATCCTCTGCTGCAAATGCCTGTGCAGAAAAATATTTTGCAGAGGCTCAAAGAACACAAAAAGCTTATAATCAATGGGTTATAAAATATGAAAAAGCATACATAAAAGCAAAACGCAAAATGATGATAAAACTATTTGATAAATGAAAAGGTTCTAATACATGGCAGAAAAATTCATAGTAAAAGAAAGATCCAAACTCTTAGATTTTCTTTTGAACCATCTTACCGGATGGTCTAAAAAGACAATAAAACAGCGCTTACAAGGTTCAAGTGTTGCTGTAAATGGTGAGATTAATACAAAACATGATTTTCCTTTAAATGTAGATGATGTAGTAGAAGTGGGAGTGGTTAAAAAAGCTTCGACACAAGCACAGACATTACAAAAATTAGAGATCATCTATCAAGATAAAGATATTATAGCTATCAACAAACCTGCAGGGCTTTTGTCTGTGGGGAACACTACAGAAAGTAAACAGCATGCACTTGCCATACTGAGAAATCAACTTTCACGAGGGAAAAATCAAGTAAAACTTTGGCCAGTACATAGACTTGATAGAGATACCTCCGGTATATTACTTTTTGCCACCTCTAAAGAAATGAGAGAAGCAGTGATGGATAAATGGGGTGTATCAGA
>NZ_JBFENQ010000118.1:0-5588 GCF_041551015.1 Sulfurovum sp.
GTCTTTTGTTTTGAAAGATTTTATTTGTATATTCGAACAAAGTTCTTTTATCTTAGGATGTACTTCTTTAGATATGACAGAAAAAGAGATATTGTTCTCTGCCAATACTTCTGCTTTTTGTAATGCGATATTTCCAC
This sequence comes from Sulfurovum sp., assembly GCF_041551015.1. Lineage (GTDB taxonomy): Bacteria > Campylobacterota > Campylobacteria > Campylobacterales > Sulfurovaceae > Sulfurovum. Next base: position 138 of record NZ_JBFENQ010000118.1, read on the forward strand.
CACCGATCAAAAGAATATGTTGTTCTTTCAGTAATATAGGTAAAGTTTTTCTTTGTTTCATGACTATATCCAAACCTCTCGTAATGACTCTAAAAAATTTTCATTTTGTATATTCTCTTTTAAAAACCTATTTAATCCATTTTCTCTGCTATTGATATATTGTTCAATAATATTCTCTACTGTTCTATTAAGATATTTTGGCAATATTTTTATACCTGTTTTTAGACCAAAATTTGAATCATCACCTTCCAGGTTACCGCCCAATATGATTTCGAATCCAGCTGCTGTATTTCCTTCTTCATCTTTAACTTTTGTACCCAATAGTCCTATATCAACAACATGTGGGTGAGCACAGGAATTTGGACAGCCATTAAGCGAGATCGATACATTTTCATCAAAATCAGGAAATCGTTCTTCCAAATATGATGCAAGAAGCATTGCATGATCTTTTGTTTCAACAACAGCAAATTTACAAAATTTTATCCCCGTACATGAAATAGTTCTGGCCTTAAAAGGACTAGGTCTTGCATCAATATTTATATCCAATAATGCATGGGATAATTTTTCTGTATTTTTATCTGGAACATCCAAAACAATAAAGTTTTGTGTGTTTGTTGCTTTAATGGTCGTCGCTTGATATTTTTCTAAAGTATCTGCTAAATTTGCTAATCCTTTTGAACCAATATACCCACCATTGATCGCACATCCTATGTATGAGTAACCTACTATAGATGATTTATGAATACCAAAATGCTCTCTTTGTGCATAAGGAGTAGCTTTAAAACTTGTTTTTTTTATAAATTCAAACCCTAGCTTCTCTTCTGCAAATGCTTTAAATTTATCTAATCCCCATTCATCAATCAAATGGCCTAACCGTGCCTTCTTTCTACTTTTTCTTAGTCCATGATCTCTGTAAATAAGGGTTATGACTTTTACCGTGTCAAGTACTTGTGTAGCTGCTACATATCCTAAATTAAGTGCTATTTTTTTATTGGAACCCAATCCACCACCAACACTAACTGCAAACAATATTTCACCATCAATCTCAACGGCTGTAAAGGATAAGTCTTGTATCTCATGCCCCATACAGTGTTTACTACATCCAGATATACCTATTTTATATTTTCTTGGTAAATTAACAAGTTCCGGATTACCCCTTAGATAATTATTGATGTCATGCGCTAAATAAGTTGTATCATATAGATCATCTTGGTCTATACCGGTAACAGGGCATGTTACGACATTTCTTGGAACATCTCCAGCAGCAAAAACTGAGCTCAATCCAACATTCTGAATACGTTCAAATATCTCAGGAAGATCAATTACTTTTATAAAATGAAATTGTATATCTTGTCTTGTTGTAAAATCAGCTGTAGATCTTGCGAACTCTTTTGATATTTTCGATAAACATCTTAGTTGCTCTACATTTACGGCACCTTGTTCTAATTTAATTCTTAACATAAAATACAATGTATCATCATGAGCATCTTGTAAATTCTTATTTTGAGTATAAAGACCATACCATTTAAATCTATCTATATCTTCAGGGTCAATTTCTTTGTTTGAAATAGCATACTCTTTAATATCTGCCAATACAGAGAGGCCGTCTTTTTCACTTTTTATTCTCTCTACTCTTTGTGCTGATGTTTCTCTTGTCATTTTTTATCCTACGCTATCATATTACTGTTCCCATGAGGAAAGTATTTTTCAACTAAGGCATTTAATTCAATTAGAAAATCAGAATGCTTTAATTCTTTTTTATCTTGGTTTTCAGATCTATTTCTTATCATTCCCGCACCTACAGTATTATTTGTAATTCTGTCGATGATAATAAATGAACCCATTGCTTTATTATGGTCATATGGATCAAAAGCAATGCTTTGTTCTAAATCTAATTTAGCTCTTGCTATTTCATTTAGATTTATTACACTAGCACTTGATTGTTCTAATGTATTTACATCTGTTTTATAATAAAAACTATCAATTGAACCTACTGTTTGGGTTGATGCTCTTTTAATAAAGTATTGTTTTCCTTTAATTAATGGTTCTTCACTCATCCATACAATATCAACATCTAAATTTGCTGCATTGTCTGGCTGTTCATCACTTTTCACAATTACATCACCTCTTGAAATATCAATCTCATCATTTGTTGTAAGCGTTATTGCTTGTTGTGCATATGCATACTCTAAATTTCCATTATAAGTTACAATCTCTTTTACTGTCGAGCTTTTACCTGATGGTAAAACAGTAATTGCATCACCAACTTCAATGATTCCTGATGCAACAGTTCCACAAAAACCTCTAAAGTCTAAGTTTGGTCTATTTACATATTGAACCGGCAATCTAAAATGAGTTAAATCTCTATCTTGATCAATTTCAATCGTTTCTAAGATATGCATTAAAGTTTTACCTTTATACCAAGGTGATTCAGGACTGACATTTACAACATTATCTCCATTTAACGCAGATAATGGTATTAAAGTAATATCTTCTGTTAATCCTAATTCTTTTGCAAATTCTAAATAGTTTTCACAAATTTTATTATATGTGTCTTCACTAAAATCAACTAAATCCATTTTATTCACTGCAACTATGATATGTTTAATACCTAATAGTTTTGCAATAAATGAGTGTCGTTTAGTTTGAGTTTGTACACCATATCTTGCATCAATTAAAATAATTGCCAAATCTGCAGTTGATGCTCCAGTTGCCATGTTTCGTGTATATTGTTCATGACCTGGAGTATCTGCAATAATGAACTTTCTTTTATCAGTTGTAAAATATCTATAAGCAACATCAATTGTAATACCTTGTTCTCTTTCACTTTGTAAACCATCAACTAATAATGCTAAATCAAACTCACCGTCAGTTGAACCAACTTTTTTACTATCATTTTTAATAGCTGATAACTGATCTTCAAAAATCATTTTAGAATCATGTAATAATCTTCCTATTAAAGTAGATTTTCCATCATCAACAGAACCACATGTAATGAATCTTAATAATTGTTTATTTTCGTGTTCTTTTAAATACGCTTCTATATTATTAGCTATTTTTGTTTCTTGAATTGACATCTTAAAAATACCCCTCTATTTTTTTCTTTTCCATTGAACCGGCAGAATCATTATCAATCACCCTACCCTGTCGTTCACTTGTTTTTGTTAATAACATCTCTTGAATAATCTCAGGTAATGTAGTGGCAGTTGAATCTACAGCACCCGTTAATGGATAACATCCTAGTGTTCTAAATCTAACCATCTCTTCTTTTATTACATCTGTTTCTTCGATTGGCATTCTGTCATCATCAACCATTATTTTCACACCATCTTTTTCAACAACCGGCCTTTTCGCTGCAAAATATAATGGAACAATTGGTATACCTTCAAGATAAATATATTGCCAGATATCCAATTCTGTCCAGTTCGAAATAGGAAAAACTCTAATAGATTCATCTTTATTAACTCTAGCGTTATAAAGATTCCATAGTTCTGGTCTTTGATTTTTTGGATCCCATCGATGATTTTTATCTCTGAAAGAATAAATCCTTTCTTTTGCTCGAGATTTTTCTTCATCTCTACGTGCCCCACCAAATACAGCATCGAACTTATATTTGTTTAGTGCTTGCTTTAACCCTTGTGTTTTCATAACATCTGTATGAACAGCAGACCCATGAGTAAATGGTCCGATATTCTTCTCAATTCCTTCAGGATTAGAATGAACCAATAATTCAAATCCTTCTTCTTTAGCTCTCTTGTCTCTAAACTCAATCATCTCTTTAAATTTCCATTTAGTGTCCACATGTAAAAGCGGAAAAGGCAGTTTTGCAGGTGCAAAAGCTTTTAGAGCAAGATGTAACATTACAGCAGAATCTTTACCGACAGAATACATCATCACAGGATTATCAAATTCTGCTATAACTTCTCTCATGATGTGTATAGACTCAGCTTCAAGTTGTTTTAAATGTGTTAATCTTTCTGTACTTATCATCTTTTTTCCTTTATTATTTTTTGTGTAAACCACATTCTTTGTGTTCTGGGTGTTCCCACCACCATCTACCACTTCTGACATCTTCTCCATCTTTCACAGCTCTTGTACAAGGTGCACAACCTATACTAGGAAAGCCTTGATCATGTAATTTATTGTATGGCACATTATTTTCTTTTATATAATTCCAAACATCATTTTCTGTCCAATCTATAAGTGGATTCACTTTAATAACTTTAAAATTATTGTCATACTCAACAAAAGGCATCTCTGCTCTTGTCACACTTTGATTTGATCTTAATCCTGTTATCCATACATCCAATCCTTTAAGTGCTCGTTGTAAAGGTTCAATTTTTCTAACTGAACAACAATTCTTTCTTTTTTCAATACTTTCATAATGGCCATTTATGCCTTGTGTTTTATAGAGCTCTTGAATACTTAATGTATCTGGAAAATAGACCTCAATTTTTTTGTTGTACTTTAAATTCGTTGCATCCATCACATCATAGGTTTCAGGATGTAATCGTCCTGTATCCAGTGTAAAAATACGTGTAGTATTATCTATTTTCAGGACCATATCTGTTAAAACTTGATCTTCAGCACCAAAACTTGATGAAAGTCCGATTTTACCTTGGTATACATCCAAAAAATATCTCAACTTCTCAGAGGGTGACTTGCCCTTAAAGTTTCTATTTAAACTATCTATTATTATTGTTGTTTCCATTATTTTTCCTATATAACATAATCATTTTTACTCGGCTTATGCCTTCCTAAACTAATTTTATTCCAACCTCTCTCATGAAAATAATATAAAATCATTTTGCTAAAAAGTTCAATCGAACCAATTGATGCAGCCATTTTAAAATTACCAGTTATCAAATATGATATGACTACAGTGTCAAGTGTTCCTATTGTTCTCCAAGAAATGGTTTTTATTATCGATCTATATGCTTTTTCTTTCATTTTTTATTCTTTATTCTCAAAATTTACAATGAAACTATTTCAATGCCATTTTTCTTTATGTACTGATACAGTTTGCAACCAAAACATATCTTCATACTTGCTTCCACTATTTTCCAAATTACTAAGAGTAAAATTAAAGTAGATGCCAATTTAGTGAATTCAAATAATTCCAAGACTATGAAACCACTAATGATAAAAAGTGCAAGATGTGAGGAAAACTCTTTTTCTGATGTATCATTATTATCCTTGTTATGGTTAAATAATAAGGAAATACCATTTGCTATGATTTCTAGCGGGCTGAATAAAGGTGCCAAATATATATGAACAAAAAAATGATAGATCAATAATAACAATAAACTTTTATAGCCTAAAAATACATAAGCTACTATAGTTAATGCTACTAATGCAGCTACGATACGTATCTGATTTTCATCAATAAGTGTATATTTACTCTTTATTATATTATTCATTTCGACTCCTCAATAAATTTTTAACAATATA
>NZ_JBFENQ010000119.1:0-5438 GCF_041551015.1 Sulfurovum sp.
GACAGGAGGTACCGGATGATCTTATGGTTGCTTCCAAAGAGTATCTTTTAGAGCAGTTTATCGGGGACTTGGATGAAGCATGAAACGCAGGCTCTTCATTTAGCGAAGATGATGCAAAAGCATACATCTTATCCTACGTATGAGTTAACACTGCCACTTGTCACTGTACGCAGTAACAAGCTTAAAAAATTAAGTGTAGATGACATACTTCTTATAGGGATTGATACATTGGAATTCTTGTTGGTGGATGGAGATACTATCTGTGCGAATACACGACTAAAACCTATGGAAAATGCGCATGGAGCAGAAATTTCCTATTTGAAGAAAGATACGATTAGAGAGTTTGATAGTAAAAAATATAAAGCCCTAAAGATCTCTTTTGGTACAGTGCAAAGTAAAGCGTTGGAAATAGGGGCTAAGATAGATATTACACATCTAGATTTAGAAAAAGTAACGCTTGTATCAGAGGATAAAATGATAGCAGAGGGCTCTTTAGTCAATGTAGATGAAGAGATAGCAATACAAATAAAGAAAGTGAATTGATATGAAAAAGAAAGTACTAGTCGGTATGAGTGGAGGTGTAGACTCTACTGTGACATCTATACTCTTACAAAAAGAGGGTTATGAAGTAGAGGGTGTCTATATGAAACTCCATCAGAAACCGGGCTATCATGAAGAGAACTTTGCTAAAGCACAACGAGTAGGTGAGTATTTAGGTGTAAAGGTTCATTTTCTTGACTTGAGTGAAGAGTTTGATAAGCAGGTCTACAACTATTTTGTAGATAGTTACAAAGATGGACTCACCCCCAACCCTTGTGTCATGTGTAATCGTACTATCAAATTTGGAAAGATGGTTGAATTTGCAGATAGCATAGGTGCAGATTATGTAGCTACGGGGCACTACATTAAGTGTGACGGTGAGTTCATCTATACAGCAGAAGATCCAAATAAAGATCAGAGTTATTTTCTTTGTGAAGTGAAGAAAGAAGTCCTCCCTAGATTGCTTTTTCCTCTGGGTACATGGGTAAAAGATGATGTAAAAGCATATGCAGCCAATATAGAAGTGCTTAAAGACTTTGCTACACAAAGGGAGAGTTCTGAGATCTGTTTTGTAGAAAATACATATGATGAAGTATTGGCAAAGCATATGGACATAGATATGCCTGGTGAAACCATAGATACCGAAGGAAACGTAGTTGGTACGCACAAAGGATATATGCACTACACTGTAGGAAAACGTAGAGGTTTCTTTGTTAATGGTGCACATGACCCACATTTTGTACTTGATATTAAACCTGAAACAAATCAGATCGTTGTAGGTACAAAAGAAAAACTAGAAGAAAATGAATTTGAAGTGAAACAGATCAATCTTTTTAAAGACTTAAAAGAGTTTGACTGTACGGTAAAAGTGCGTTATCGCACTTCTGCAGTACCTTGCCATGTAGTGATCAATGATGGCAGAGCCAAAGTTGTATTGGAAGAGCCGGTATTTGGACTCGCAAAAGGACAGATAGCAGCATTTTATGAAGATGACAAGTTAATTGGCGGCGGAGTGATCTGTTAGGTCTTTCTAAGTACAGTGATTAAGTGATAAAAGAATAGTGGCCATATAACATACCTGTAGAAGCATTGGTATATGAAGTAAGTAGAGAAGAGGGAAGAAGTTTCCACTCTCTATTTGAGTATATAGACCGGTAGATAAACTATCCCATGCTGTTTAATACTTTATTGAGAGAGAAGTTACATTCTCTAAGTATGAAACACCTTATACATGTCTTGTGGGTGATACCTGAAGTTCTAGATGTGCCTTTTTGTGAAGTAATAGCTTTAATACATTAAATAATAGGGTGGTGGTACCCTTTGATATTTGTATTTATTCTAAGACTTAAGGTATAGAATGCTTTAATATACTTTTTATAGTAGTTTCAATATAATCCCGCGCTTTATTAAAAGCATGTTTAATAAAAATTCAAAAAGAGTATAAGTATGAAAATCAGCAATAAGTATTTGATTGGTTTGGCTATTATGTTGCTTATTTCAGGTTGTGGACAACCTGCTAAAGAGAAAAAAGATCAGGTAACAGGATTTAAGACAAATAGATCTTCATTTCTTATCACTATGGATACCGTTTCCCCCAATAAAAAAAATAGAAATGCTTTAATGGATGAGTTTATCATTAAATCGGATGTACAGTGCCAACACTATTTAGACAGACCATTGACAAAAGCTAAAAAAGAAGATGGAATGTATATGAAAGTTTTTGATGCTACAAGTCAAGCATTTGGAGTCAAAAATATTACAGATGGAGCTAAAATATTATATTCAGGTGGCGATGAAGACAAAAACAAAGATGCAAGATCAGCTTACGAAAAAGTTCTTTCTCCTGAAATTAAAAGAGGTGTAGAAATTGCAAGAGAAGCGTATGCCAGAAAAAATATGTATTCCAAAAAATATAAATTGATCGAAAGTTATACAAATGAAATGCTTGAACATGATATGCAAAACTATGATAAACTGTGTAGTCATGAAGTGGGACTTATTGAGATTAACAAAGCCTTAAAGAAAAGGCAGAAAAGACCAAAAAAAGTAACACCTTTTTCTCCAAAAGTCGTCATTGATCCTGTGACTATTGAAAATAAAGTAGAAGCAGTTACTGAAAAAATTGAAGCCGAAAAAGAAACTGAATCTAACGTAACCAGTGAAGCAGAAGATATTAATGAAACCGGTGATCCCGTCTTCTAAAGTAAACTATCATAAATAGCAAGTCATAATGAGAGAAGAAATTCAATGATTTAAGAGTATGTATATCTTCATTTAAGGATTTTGGATATAATGGCTCAATTAAATTTTACCAGGATGCTTCATGCAACAATTTGACAGACAAAATTCAACTCCATGTACTTCACACTCTTTTGCAATATTATTGATACCTTTTCTTTTTTTGGCAGGATTGGTACTTGCTTATTTGGGTATATTCCCTGTCAATGTTGAAACGCATACTTTGGGAATAGTGGCATTCATATTTGTTGTATTTGTATTTTTTGTAAAACATAATGCAAATTATGCGGTGTGTCATATGAAAGGATCTTTTTTCATAATGGAAGAGGACCTGCAGTCGGCATTGCGAGATAATGCATTGACAATTATGGGTAAAACAAAATCTACGTTGCATATTAAAGATTTTATTTCTGAGTACTACCAGGATATTCGTAATGACAATTTTGCACGTGTAGCTCCTTCTGTTTTCCCTATGTTGGGTATTTTGGGTACATTTATTGCTATTGCCTTGTCTATGCCTGATTTTACAGTCAAAGATCTTAGCTCACTTGACCGTGAGATATCTATACTTCTTTCTGGTATTGGTACTGCATTTTATGCATCTATCTACGGTATTATGCTTTCTCTTATCTGGACATACTTTGAAAAAAGAGGTATTGCAAAAGTAGATAAACGGATCTTTGATATGGAAAAACTGTATGGTCAACGTGTATGGAAAAGATCTGAACTTATCAAACATGAGCATATGCAGAGTGAGCTTAAAGATCAACAGATCGTTCAGACACTTAAAGAGACATTCAACATGGATTTTATTAAAGAGTTGAATGATCAGTATCTTAAAAACTTTACAACGATCATGCATGATACAACTAACAGTTTTACAAAGTTGACTGTACATATGCAGGAAGCTTCTTCTGAATTACGAGATACACTTGGAAATATACACCATAGACAAGCGAGTATTGATGCAGTTGCCGCTATGGAAAAAAATATTGAAGGGTTTAATGAAAATGCTCAAAACCTTCAAAAATCTATGGAACGTTTTGATGATTCAGTAGACCATACTTTCGAGAAAATAGATGAAGAACTGGGGCAGGCTGTAGAAAAGCTTGCTGAATTTGCACGTATCATCTCTGAACAGAATGAAGAGATACTTGAAAACATGGCAACACTAAAACAGCAAGAAAAGTAAAAATATGTTTAGAAAAGACAATACGAACGCAGAAAGTAATTTCTGGATATCATATGCCGACTTGATGGCAGGATTACTCTTTGTTTTCATTTTGCTTATTGGTGCGATCGTATCAAAGTCTGTTATCTTGAAGTCTGACCTGCATACAAAAGAAGAGAAGCTATCAAATTTATCTGAGACACTTAAAGCTAAAGAAAATACTTTGAATGAATTAAGTGACAGTTTGGCAAAAAGTCAGGCACTTATAGCTGAAAAAGACAGCTATCTTAGTGAAGATGAAAGACTTTTAGCTGAAAAAGATAGATTACTTACATTGAAAAATGCGCGTATTGCTGAAGACAAAATTAAATTGAGTGAAGCAGAAAAGCAACTTCAGCTTAAAAATGCACGTATTGCAAAAGATCAACTCAGATTGGCTGAAAATGAAAGAATGTTCAAGCTAAAAATATCTGAAATAGAAAAGCTGAATAGGCTGTTAATGGAGGCAAAGGCTGAACAGGATCTACTTAGCAATAAAATAGTATTTGTCCAAGATCTACTGGATAAAAATAAAAATGAATTAGATAAAACGACAAAAAGTTTAAAAGACTACGAAGGAAAAGTACTCATACTTTCTAATGAATTGAGTGAAACGAAGGATACAGTGAAAATAAAAGATGAAAAACTTTTAGCCCTTCTGAATGCTATTGATGAAAAGAAGACAAAGTATGATACATTGGTGGAAAACCTTCAGGCACAAAAAGCGAAGATAAAATCTTTGACAGGTATAAAGCTTCAGGTTGTGGCTGCACTTAAAGAAGCATTGGGCGATAAGATCGATATCGATAAAAATACTGGATCACTTAGACTCGCTTCCAACATTTTGTTTGGAAGTGGAGAAGCAACACTGAAGCCAGAAGCTAAAGTAGAGCTTGAAAAAGCATTTGAAGAGTATATAGGTACTTTGGTTACAAATCAAAATATCAAACCACATCTCGATAAAATTATTATTGAAGGACATACGGACAGTGTGGGATCGTATATCTATAACTTGAACCTTTCTCAAAAACGTGCACTAGCAGTAATGGAGTATTTACTCACTTTAGATTTTACGAAGAAACACAATATTCAACCGCTTATGATAGCTTCAGGTAGAGCTTATCAGGATGCTATTGTAGTAGATGGAGTAGAAGATAAAAATGCATCTAGACGTATAGAGATTAAATTCAGATTGAAGAATGAAGATGCGATGCATGAGATAGAAAAGGTTTTAGATGCGCAATGATTTTAAACCTGTGCATCTTCAGCAGGCAAATGCTAAACTGGGCAGACATGTATTATCTTCTGAACGATACCAAAAACAGGATGATGCTCTTAATCAAATATCTTTGTGGAAAAAGTTTTTAGGGCTATTTAAAACTAATCCTTTTGTGTTACCCGAAGAACTATATAAGCATAAATAACTTCAATATTTTTTATTCTTACCTTA
>NZ_JBFENQ010000120.1:0-5375 GCF_041551015.1 Sulfurovum sp.
ATGCGCACTAATGGTGAAGTATTATCTGCAGTCAGTTATCCATCGTATGATCCTAATCTTTTTGTGGGAGGTATCAGTACAGAAGATTGGAAAGCTTTGCAGGATGATCTTGCACATCCTTTTACCAACAAATTTATACATGGAACATATCCTCCTGGATCCACTATAAAAATGGGTATGGCTTTGGCATTTTCTAAGGCTTTGCCTAACTCACTCGGGGCATCGGAGCATTGTAATGGACATATTACACTTGGTAGCAGTAAACATAAGTTTAGATGCTGGTCACGATGGGGACATGGTAAAGTTGAACTTAGAAAAGCAATACGAGAGAGTTGTGATGTCTACTTTTACAATAAGAGTTTAAAAGTAGGTATTGATGCGATGGCAAAACACCTTCGTACTTTTGGTTTAGGTGTAAAAACAGATGTGGATCTACCGCGTGAATATGCTGGTGTGATGCCAGATAAAGCGTGGAAAATGCAACGTTATAAACAGCCATGGTATATGGGTGAGACAGTCATCTCATCCATAGGCCAAGGATATGACCTTGTGACACCCTTACAGGTAGCACGCTATACAGGGCTGATCGCTACTTCATCACTTGCCAAGCCATTTATTGCAAGAGAGATTGATGGCAAGAAGATTGAGCCTGAAATGAAGTCCCTGGATTTTGATGCATACTATTTGAGTGAGATCAGAAAAGGGATGTATGATGTGTGTAATGTAAGAGGTGGTACTGCCTATAATACGATGAGTAAACTACCTATTGTTGTTGCCGGTAAAACAGGTACTTCACAAGTAACTTCCATTCCTCAGTCAACGCAGAAACGTTTAAAAGAGGAAGAGTTGGCCTATTATCATCGTTCACATGCCTGGATCACTACCTATGCTCCTTATGAAGACCCTAAATATATTGTAACTGTATTGGTGGAACATGGAGGGCATGGAGGTAGTACAGCAGGTCCAATCGTGGCAGATATTTATAAGTGGCTTTATAAAAAAGGCTACTTTTCTGAATCAGAAGTAGCTGTAGAGGAAGTAGACAGATAATACTTTACATGCTTTGTAAAGTATTATTTAAAAAGAGTCCTAAAATAATAATGAGACTGATACCTGCTGATTTGGTGTAGAGTTTATTTGCTGTGATAAACACAAGAAGAAATGTTGCTACTATCATTGTAGCTATGTCGAAGATATATGCCGGAGCATCGATAGTCATAGGGTTTGTAAAAGCCGCTGCACCAAGTACTACGGTAGTGTTTGCCATATTGGATCCGATGATGTTTCCTATGGCCATATCGACTTTACCTTTGACTGCTGCAGAGATACTTACAACCAACTCCGGCAATGATGTACCCAATGAAACCATGATGATACCTATAATCCACTCTGAAATACCGAAACTTTTAGCGATATTAGAAGCACTTTCTACGGTGAAATGTGCCCCGATGATGACTAAAACAAATCCGCCTAAAAGTATAATTATTGTTTTTGGCCAAGAAAATATACCTATGTCAATATCTTCTAACGCCTCTTCAGGAATGTTTTTGGCATCTTGAAGAAGAAAAACAAGGTATGCACCCATTAAAAGCATTAAAAGTAAAGCATCAAATCGAGAGATGATACCATCAAGTATCATCAAGATAAATACCAGTACAGGTACCAGTGCCCAGGTGCTGTCCTTGGCAAAGAAGTCTCTGCTCGGATTGATTTTCGTCGCTATGAGAAAAACAGATGCTAAAACGAGAGTGATGTTAAGTACATTACTTCCTATTACGTTGGCTACAGCGATATCAGGTTTATGACTCAAACTTGCAGCGATACTTGCAGCCATCTCAGGCAAAGAAGTACCAAGAGCTATGAGTGTTGCACCGATGATAAACTCTGGTATGTTGAACTTTAAGGCGATGCGTTCACTTTGGTAAATAAGTAGGTCCGCACCCCATATCAATACGCCCATGGCGATAACAAAAATAACAAAATCCAAAATTAATACTCCTTGTTGAACCCTTTGACTAGGTTAGGTATTCATAATATCACTAGCTTTTGTCTAGACTAGGCACTCTTTTGAAGTCCTAGCCAAAGCTAAGTCAAAAAAGAGTAACAACGTATAGGCGAAAGCTAGTGATACCCACAGGGTGGGCTTTGCAAATACAATCTTTCGCAAGATGCTTACTTCATCTTAGCATTGGCTAGGACTTGAAAGCCTCTTACAAAATCTTATATTTGCAAAACCCATTATGAATATCTAACCTAGTCAGAGGATTCAATTGTTCTTACGATTAGACTTTTTGGTAGATCAAACTGTTCTATGAGTTCTTTTTCTCTTGCTCTCATTTCACCATCATCATGTTCATGATCAAAGCCTAGCAGGTGAAGCATACCATGAATGAACAATAGTGAGAGTTCATCTTGAACACTGTGTCCGAATTCTGCTGCTTTCTCTTTTACAAATGACTCAGCTATGATGATGGATCCCAAAGGCATACCAAATATAGACTGTTCTGTAAAAGGAGCATCCATTGGGAAGGAGAGTACATCTGTTGCACTGTCTTTTCCTCTATGCTCAGCATTCAGTGCCTGTATGGTCTCATCATCGGTGATGATAAGTTCCACTTCTTTGCTGGAGAGTGTTTCTGCTATCTTCTCCAATGCTTCCAAATCAACTGTCAATGATGTTTGATTATCTAAGTCTATCATGCTCGAAGTTTACCCAAATCTTGGTAAAATAGCAGTAAAAAGTAGTAGGGTAGTATTAATAATGATATTAACCGAACTGTTAAGTGAGACTTCTACGAGAAATCATTTAGTGATTTCCTGTATCAGCCTGTTGGGCTAGAAGTGAAAAGGAAGAATGTATGTTAAAACGAGCAGTATGTATAATTTCTGGGGGGATGGATAGTGCCTTAAGTGCTAAGATCGCACAAGTAGACGGCTATGAAATTATCGCTTTGCATTTTAACTATGGGCAGCGCACTGAGTCTAAAGAACTTGAATGTTTCCGTAAAATTGCATCCGCAGTCGATGCAAGTGAAAAGTATGAGATAGATCTGCCTTTTTTTGAGCAGATCGGTGCTTCTGCTTTAACAGATAAAAGTATAGATGTGCCTACAGGGGGTATAGAAGAGGGTGTACCTGTAACGTATGTACCTTTTAGAAATGGTATTTTTCTCTCTATTGCCGCTGCAGTAGCTGAGAAACATGGAGCTGAAGCTCTATTCATCGGTGTTGTAGAAGAAGACAGCTCTGGTTACCCTGACTGTCGTGAGAGTTATATAGAACAAATGCAAAAAGCCATCAACCTTGGTACAAAAGATGAGACGAATTTAGAGATAAAGATGCCATTGGTTACTTTGAAAAAAAGTCAGATAGTACAAAAATCTTTAGATCTAAATGTCCCTCTGAAAGATACATGGAGCTGTTATAAATCTGAAGAAGCGGCTTGTGGTGTCTGTGACAGTTGTAGGTTGAGATTAAAAGGGTTTAAAGAAGCGGGAAGTATAGACCCGATTCCTTATGCTTAGTAAAGACTAGTTGAAAGTAAACCCTCTGATGATGAAATTAAATTCATATCCTTGATTAGGGTATCTGCGTAATCCTTCTTTGATAAACTGTTGTCGTGTGATCTGTCTGTCCCATAGTCTGTAGGTCAAGTTTTTAAACCATTCTTTTTTTTCAGGTGTATCGAGTGCAAGTCTCTGATAATTAGGATCATCTTTAATACCTGACGCTATTTTTCTCATAGTCTTCTCATAAGCCTCTTTTTTTTCAGGGCTTGGCTCTTCATAATATTTTTCCGTTGTAGTATCTTGAGTTACTTGTGCCGTTTGTGTCGACTGAACAGGTTGAGTCGGTTCTATAAGGTAGTCCATAGAACTTGTACAGCCAGAGAAGCCCCACGCAACAAGGGTTGCTATTATTAAATGTTGTTTCATTAATTCTTCTTTTTTTATAAATTATTTTGTAGTCTTATTGTAGCAAAATGAAATAAAAATTACTATGATATAATTTTATAAAAATAAAGGCCACATACCATGATAACCCCCGCACAATCACCACAGGCGAAAGAAGCAAATATGCTTGTAGAAGGACTACAGGCTTATTTTGTCTCAAAGCTAAACTCTCTTGCATTGAAGTTTGGAGAAGGGAAGTCCTGTGAAGCTGTTTCATGGGAACGCGATGGAGGAAAACATGGTGGCGGTGTACGTTATGAAGCTAGAGATTCTGTTGTATTTGACAGAGGTTCTGTCAATGTCTCACAAGTACATTATGACGATGACAAGAAGAAAAAACTAGGTTCGGCAACTGCCATTTCTACGATCATACACCCTCGTAATCCACATGTACCTTCCATGCATATGCACATCTCTTGGACACAGATGAGAGATGGAGAAGGGTATTGGCGTGTGATGGCTGACTTAAACCCTTCGATCATAGGCGAATCTGATCCGGACAAAAAACGTTTTTCTGAAATGCTTGAAAAAGTTACAGGTGAACTTTATGAAGAGGGTGCAGCACAGGGTGACAGATATTTTTATATTCCAGTACTAGGAAGACATCGTGGTGTAAGCCACTATTATCTTGAAGGGTATAATAGCGGGAATTTTGAAGAAGATAAGGCATTTGTAGTGGAGGTTGGCGAAAGGGTCATAGACACATATATCGCTATTGTCTCTGGAAAACTGGCTGAATACCCTACATTTACGCAAGAAGATAAAGAAGAACAACTGGCTTACCATACACTCTATCTTTTCCAGGTATTGACTTTGGATAGAGGTACGACATCGGGTCTACTTATACATGACCAGAATGATGTGGGCATCATGGGTTCCATCCCTTCTCATGTCAACAGAGATATATTGGCTACCTGGGTAGAAAAAATGCCTCAACCTCAAAATCTTTTAGTTGAGGCACTACTTAAAGCCTTACCTAATGAGATGCCGACACCGGTAGAAGAAAATACTAAAAAAGCTTTAGCTAAAGCGGTACGAAGACATTATAAAAAACATCCTGAAGCATTAAGCATGCAGGCTTCAGGAGAGATCATCCCTCCCACAGTAGATAACCACAAGTAACCTTTTAGCACTAAAGGCTGAACCTGCCTTTGGCTCGGTCTTTTTTTATCTTTTCATAAGGTCCCATTACACCATTCATAGCGATAAAAATACCTTCTTTTTCCAAGGTATTTATGTATCCATAAGCTGAACATAGATTTGCAGTAGCTTCTACCGGGTCTACACTATATGGAACCATAGCTCCTGTGAGTACAATACACTTTTCCAAATCAGCATCTGCTAAATATTCAGCCGTAACGTCCATCGTATCTGTTCCATGTACGATAAGTATATGGTGATAATCAGAGTGACTGATGGTGG
>NZ_JBFENQ010000121.1:0-5355 GCF_041551015.1 Sulfurovum sp.
GTATATAATAATTATTCCGAACTACTTAATCAAAAATGCCAGGATTACAAAAAGCGTGATGGTACTGTTTTTGATTTTGAAGGACTTACCTTTACTCCGGATGTTGAAGCGTCCAGAGCCATCAATGATGTTGATCGTCGTGCTATTATCATCGCAGGTAGTGGGATGTGTACAGGGGGGAGGATTCTTCACCATTTTAAGCATCGTCTGTGGAATCGAAAAAATGCTGTCATTTTTGTGGGTTATCAAGTGGTTGGTACCTTAGGACGGCAAATGGTTGACGGGGCACGTTGGGTTAAGATCTACCGAGAAGAAATCCTTGTAAGAGCGAGTATTCATACTGTGAATGGTTTTTCCGCTCATGCGGATCAGAGTGCTATCGTAAAATGGGTATCACAGATGAAAGATCTTAATCGTAT
Source organism: Sulfurovum sp. (assembly GCF_041551015.1). GTDB lineage: Bacteria > Campylobacterota > Campylobacteria > Campylobacterales > Sulfurovaceae > Sulfurovum. The sequence goes on from NZ_JBFENQ010000121.1 coordinate 420, forward strand.
TTTTCTCATTCATGGAGAAACGGACAAACAGGTTATTTTACGTAGTGTATTGGAAAATGTACTGGAGAAGAAAGTACATATAGTCGAGCCGGGAGAAGTTATTTATTTGTGATGCGTATATTGTAGTTTTCCTCGTTCAGTAAGTGTAGTGAACGAGGTTAGAGACATGTTGTCTTACTTTTTCTTTTTTTCTGCTTTTTCTTTTTTCTTATAGTCTTTGATATGCTTTTTGATCTCTTGTTTTAACTCTTTTTTTAGTCTGCTGTCCATCTCTTTTTTGATGTACTTTTTAATCTTTTTCTTTTTAAGCATTTTCTTTCCTTTTTATTAGTTATAGACTATGCGTCTATATATATGATAGGATAAAAGAACTTTAATTTCTATAAAATCTCAATACTCTCATATACTTTATTTTCCAGTTTTCATGCGTAAGATAAGATACCCTACAATAGCAGAGAGAAATGAGCCAAGAAGAATGGCAAGCTTGTCTGCATAGTGATAGATCTGCGTATCATTGTAAGCCAAGGTATCTACAAAAAGACTCATGGTAAAACCTATACCTGTTAAGACACTCACACCATAAAGCAAGGTCCAGTTACTCTCTTTTGGTAATGAAGCTATACCCATTTTTATGGCTAACCAGGAAAACCCGAATACCCCTACTTGTTTACCAACAAAAAGACCAAACATGATACCCAGTGGCACAGGACCAGCCATCTCCTCAATAGAAATACCTTTGAGATCTACTCCGGCATTCACAAAAGCAAAAAGAGGTAAGATTATAAATGCAACCCAGTAGTGTAGATCATGTTCCATCTCTTTTGCCATAGAGAAGGTGTTTCCCTCTTTGTCTTTGGATGATAGAGGGATCATAAAGGCAAGAGCCACCCCTGCAAGTGTAGCATGAACTCCAGACTTAAGCACAGAGACCCATAGAATAATACCTACGACAATATAGGCTGATTTGATAGCAACATTCATACGGTTCATAATTAAAAGTATCAGTAGTGCGATGGCTGCAATAGTAATGGACATAGTTGAGAGTTCACTGGTATAAAACAGAGCAATGATCACAATAGCCCCTAAGTCATCGATAATAGCCAATGTCATTAAAAATATCTTTAAAGAGATAGGAACCCTGCTACCTAGTAAAGACAAAATACCCAATGCAAAGGCAATGTCTGTAGCTGTAGGGATAGCCCATCCATTCATAGAAAAGTCATTACCTCTGTTAAATAAGATGAAAACTAAAGCAGGTACCACCATACCACCTACAGCAGCAATACCAGGAAGTGTAATCTGAGAAAGAGAAGAGAGATGACCTTCTTTGACTTCACGTTTGACCTCAAGACCTATAAGGAAGAAAAAGACTGCCATAAGTCCGTCATTGACCCATAAAAGAAGAGGTTTAGCTATCTGAAGATCTCCAAATCTGACCTCTACAGGTGTATGTAAAAAACTTGTATAGAATGCAGACATAAAACTGTTTTGTAAGAGCAGTGCTAAAATTGTGACAAAGATCAGTAAAATACCGGCAGATGATTCTTTTTTGATAAATTCTTTGATGAATTGTGTAGGCATGGACAGTCCCCTTTTCTTAATTACATCATTTTAGCTAAAATTTACTAATCAATTTAAATATATTGACAATTATAGAAGATTGAACTAGAATAAGATCAAAGGAGTTATGTATGAAAAAGAGAATTGAAGAGGTTATTAACCATGTACAAAAGTCAAGTAAAGTATCTGATGAGAACAAACCATTAATTTTAGAGAAACTCAAAGAATGGAAAGAGGAAGACGATGCTATTGCTGAAGTTTCTGTACGGTTTGAAAACTGGTGGCTAGAGATGGAACCTATCTTTGCTGAACTTGGTTGGATATAAAGTGGTAGATATCTATACCCAATATACTTACGAAAAAACTTGGCAAAAAACCAGCCAAAAAGATGCCTTACACATGATAGAAAAGGAGATGCCTGATACAGATGCTGAAGGTACTCTTAAATATATTCTTTCTCAGATAGAAAAAGGAAAGACAATCACTCTTGGAGAGTGCCGATTTAGATCTACACCAACTTAAAGATTTCTTCTTTACATTTACTGTACAGCTAAAAAAATGTATACTCAATTGCAGAGTATTTCACTAAGCTTAAGGGGAGAGTATATATGAAAGATTTTATGGGAGAGGTTGCTGTTCTTTTAGCTTATCCTAAAAACCTTATTCTTTTAATTTTACGTTTGGTTTTGGCATATGGGTTTACCTCACCAGTATTATCTAAGATCAATTATTTGGAAGAGACAATACTATGGTTTGAAAACATATCTATACCGCTGCCGACGTTAACTACGTATCTGGTTTCGGGTATTGAGTCTATAGGCATTGTACTTTTAGTATTGGGACTGTTTACTCGTTATATTTCCATCTTGCTTTCATGTGTGATGTTGGGGGCAATATTTTTTGTTCATTTACCTAATGGGTTTTCTGCTGTAAACAGTGGAATTGAGATTCCACTGTATTATCTGCTTTTTCTTATGATCTTTGTTAGTTATGGTGCAGGGAAATACAGTATAGATAGAGCACTTTTTAAGGATAAATGTGATGAATGAAGAAAACTTACTTGTGTATTTTCCATTTTTCACTTCAGATTGGAGTGTATTACTCAAACTTTTACTTACGGTGCTTTTTTTTGTTCTCATCGCTGTTGCTATTTATGACAGATTCATACAAAGAAAAAATCAGCTTCTTATTAATTATCCACTTATAGGACGAATGAGATACCTCTTTTACTTGTTGCGTAATCCTATGCGTCAGTATTTTGGTGATGAAACATTCTATGATTCTTTTGAAAAAATTGAATGGATAAATAAATCGGCAAGAAGGGAAAATTCCTATATTTCATTTTCACCTTCTAAACCTTACGGTAATCAAAAGACACTTTTTAAACATGCTAACTTTGTGAAAGAGGTCAATGAAGTAGATAAAGAACTTTGCGTTGTTTTTGGCAAGAACAGAAAAATCCCCTATGTGAGTAGAAGTATCATTGGACGTTCAGCTATGAGTGATGGTGCTATCTCACCAGAGGGTACACGTGCATTTTCTTTAGGAGCCTTCAGAGGAAAGTTTCCTATCAATACTGGTGAAGGTGGACTTACTTCTAATTTTTTTGCGCCACTTAATCTACAGGATTGTAGCAGTCCTTGTCTTGAGATAAAAAAAGGCACATGGTTTGCAAGAATGGTTTTCAGATTTTTACGTTTAATCACCAACAAAGAAGTATCACAGCGTGTGTATAAAAAAATGGTTGTTCGTCAAAAAGACAGAGGTACTTTTATTTTTGATGACAATAAATTGGCTTACTATCGTATAGATTGGACCAAATCTTTGGATAAATTCCCTATACATGTACCCGAAGGACTACCGGATATCACTTTACAAATTGGAAGTGGACTTTATGGTGTCAGAGATGCAGATGGAAAGTTTGATGAAGAACGTTATAGAAAAGTGATGCGTTTTTGTTGTATGACTGAGTTAAAGCTTGCTCAGGGTGCAAAGCAAACAGGAGGGAAACTTTTAGCTGCAAAAGTTAATGATGACATTGCGTACTATAGAGGTATACCCGCACATCAAGACCTTATAAGTCCAAACCGTTTTCCTTATGCAGATGATATGGAAACATTTTTTGACTTTATTTCCAGACTACAAGAACTTTCATATAAACCTGTAGGATTTAAGATAGTTATCTCTACCAGAGAAAAGTTTGAACTTTATGCCAAAGCACTTAAACATAGAAAAGAAGAGGGGAAGAGTATCGCTGATTTTCTCACTATAGATGGCGGTGATGGTGGTTCTGCTACTGCACCACTGGAAATGATGAGTAGGATAGGACTGCCTATACGAGAATCATTACGTATTGTTGATGAAGTTTTAACTGAATATGGTTTACGTGATGAGATCAAGATCATTGCTGCAGAAAAAGTGCTGACACCAGATGATGTAGTAGAACTCCTGTGCTACGGTGCCGACTTCATAAACATCGCAAGAGGATTTATGATCTCAGCAGGGTGTATACGTGCGCGTGAATGTTCTGGGGCAGGGGGACGGAATTGTCCTGTAGGTTTGGCTACTATGGATGAGATAAAACGAAGTAGGTATCTTGTTCTGCAAAAAGCTAAGCATGTTGCAAATTATCATAATGAACTTCTTTATGGTGTACGTTCCATCATGGCTGTAATGGGTAAGACAAATACCAGTCAATTAGGAATGGATGACCTTATCCACCACATATAATTAAAGTGTGAATTTTCATCTTCACACTCTCTTCATACTATTATCTTATACTTGCATTGTTAATAAAAACAGTCTAAAAGGATTAACATGAATAATAATATTAAAAGTCGTAGAAATTTTTTAACAAAAATGTTAGTTGCAGGTGTAAGTGGAGTGACATTACTCTCATCTTCTGTATATGCCCAAAAAGAAACTGATGATACTATAGTAGTTCTTACTGAAGAACAAAAAGATATGCTTTTTTACATTTATCAAGAAGAGAAAGTAGCTAGAGATGTTTATATTACATTAGGTAATATCTATACAAATGAAAATACTTTTGCATCTATTCAGCTATCAGAGCAGAGACATATTGATTCTGCAAGAGGTTTGTGTGAGAAGTATGGTGTGAGCATCGAAGATGTTGATGAAGAAAGTGTAGGTAACTTTGTATTACCTGTATTGCAAGAGCTTTATGATACATGTGTAAGCGAAGGTGAGAAATCACTGCTAGATGCACTTAAAATTGGTGAACTTATAGAAATTACTGATATAGATGATCTAGAGCATGCATCAGTAGGTATGCCAGAGGATGTAGTGAAAGTATATGATAGTCTGTTAGAAGGTAGTTTAAGTCACTTGGATGCATTTCAAACTGCTATTGCAC
>NZ_JBFENQ010000122.1:0-5187 GCF_041551015.1 Sulfurovum sp.
ACCTTTTTACAGTGCAGAGGCATACCATCAGGACTATTATGAACGTAAAGGCTCAAAACCTTACTGTCATAGAAAGATCAAGAGGTTTTAATCTTTTGTATTGATCATCCATTGTGAAAATATATTGAGATAGTTCCAAAAGCTTTGTATGTTCTCTTCTGAACTTAATTTTTGTTCTATGATGGGCTGGAGTGCTTCTTCAAACGTAACCAGCCAATGCAGTCTTGCATGAGGACTGATAGAGAAAGGAGCATGTCTTTTTCTCATTTGTGGGGCACCACGGTTTTGGTTGAAGTAGGGAGTTCCTCCACAGATCTGTATGAAAAAATCTGCAGAGATCTGTCCTGCCTTTTTCATCTCTTCTCTGTCTTTTGGAAATATATCTTTGATAGGGCTTTCAAAGAGCCCCATATAGAATCTATCGAGTAAAGCACGCATGCCTTCTTCGCCTATGTCAGTTAAAAATTCAGGGTTGGGTTTAGTTACGGGAGGATTGACACCCTCCTGGTAAGGGAGGATAGAAAAATCTAAAGATGAGGTACTAAAGTTCATAAAATGCCTTTGTTTTCAGTGATATTGTTATTTTTGATAGGTGTTATAACATGAAAAGACTTATGTGTCAAGCACTATAAGGTTAGCGACATCCACCTGTACCACAACTATCACTGTTCTCTACAGCAAAACTATTGCTATAGCCGCACTCTAAACATTCAAAAGAGAGTAGTTTTGGACCGGAACATCCCCCTGATCGTTGATCCGTGAGTTCAATACTTTTCTGATGACATTTAGGACAAAATCCCCGTTTGATGGCATCTAGTTGTTCTTTTTTCTCTTTGAGGTAGTAGATATAAACAAATACTGATCCTAAAAGGATGATAAGCATAAAAGCCAGAAGATAAAATGAATCGATAATAGACTCCTTACGTCGTATAGTTTTTTAGTTCATTGACCTGTTTCTTATAGTCAGGTAAATGCTGTTCAACAAGCTGCCAAAAATCTTTTTGATGATGTTTATGTTTGATATGTGCCAGTTCATGAATGGTGATGTATTGTATCACATCGTGCGGAAGTTTCATCATCATCGTATTAAAACTTAAAACGTTTTTCCCGCTACAGCTTCCCCACTGCCTTTTTGTTTTCCGAAAGCGTAAATGTGTAGGAGAAAGATCCATTTTCTCTCCCCAGAGTGCTACATGATAAGGAATATGCTTTTGTGCCTCTATTTTGTAGAATCGATCGAAGTGTGCTTGAAAAAGTCTTTCGTCATAAGTATGGTAGAAAAGTGTAAATTTTTCTCCATCAAAATCAAGTTTTACTCTTTTTTTGTTATGCAATTTCAATGTTAGAGGATATGCTTCTCCCATAAAATACAACTCCAGGATATTGGAAAAGTCTAAAGGTTTCCCTTTCTTCTGTTGTATCTTTTCTCTGGAATTATTGATCCAAGAGGCCTTTTTAAGTAAAAGTTGTTCTATTTTACGTTGAGGTACTTTAGGGGATTTGATGACGAGGTTTCCCTCGTTATCAAAAGTAAGGTAAATGTGTTTAAGTTTGGGGTTAACGATATGTGTATATTGTGGTAAAAGACTCATATCGTAAGATTAGTTGACAATCTTATCATTACTATATATCACTCGTCTATGGATAGAACCATCTTTGCTGTATGTTTGGGCCGGACCCTCTTTTACACCATTTTTATAAGTATAAGATACCATCACATCACCATTTGGATAGTATGCTTCATACATACCATCTTTTTTCCCATTGATATAATTGACCTTTGAAAGGACACGACCTTTATCATCATATCCTGTCGTAATACCATGAGGTACACCATTTCGTATATTTGCGGTGGAGATAACATGACCGTCATACCCATACTCTTTACGAAGACCATTTTGTCCACTCTTGTCACTCATAATGAATTCAGATCGTATCTGGCCACCAGTATAGTACTCTTTTTTAACCGTTCCCGCTGAAAGACCAGGTTCCTGACAGGCACTTAAGAAAAGAAGTACAAAAATAGAAAGAAATAGAGATAGCTTTTTCATGAAAAACCTTGATATTAAATTATAGTAATATGAGTATACTATAAATTGCCTTTTTTTGCTTTTTATTCAGAGGTATCTATAACTATGGCAGGAAAGATTCTTCTTAAAATACAAAAATTATCATTCGTGATTTAAGAGCATAGTGTGCATATCTTCTTTTGTCATAGGATGAGAGTAATAGTGCCCCTGGATATTGATACAACCATGATCGATCAGAAAGTCTCTTTGTTCAGCAGTTTCTACACCTTCAGCGATAAGGTCAAGTTTAAGACTTCCTGCAAGTGCGATAATTGCCTTAATGATAGCAACATCCTCTTCATCTTCTGGTATATCTTTGACAAAGGAACGGTCAATTTTAAGCCTATTGATCGGTAAACGCTTCAATAGAGATAAAGATGAATATCCTGTACCAAAATCATCAATAGAAATACCTATGCCCAGATTATTTATCTTATTGAGTTTTCTAATGACCTCTTCAGGTTTTTTTATCATTTGTCCTTCCGTGATCTCCAGTTCCAACCATTCTGGATTAAAATTATTTTTATTGATACAGTCGTTAATTGTTTGGAGAAAACCGATTTTGTCTAATTGCTTTACAGAAAGGTTTATCCCCAGGACACCTGGATGCAATCCTTCTTCATACCATTTGGCAACTTGTCTCATGGCAGTTTTCATTACCCACTGATCTATCTCAATTATCATGCCTGTCTCTTCTGCCAGTGAAATAAATTCATCAGGCCAAAGAAGTCCCATTGAGGGATGTTTCCATCGTACTAATGCTTCCATACCAATCAATGTATCGGTAAGTACATTTATCTGAGGTTGATAATGAATAACAAACTCTTTATTATCAATTGCCTGTCTTAAACTATTTTGTAAAAGCATGTGTTTCAGGGCAAGTTCTGTCATTTTGGGAGAATAGAATTGATAATTATTACGTCCTTCTTCTTTTGCTTTATACATAGCAGTATCAGCATATTTAAGAAGAGACTGTGCATCCGTTGCATCTTGTGGATAAAAACTGATACCGATACTTCCTGAAACATAGATCTTCTGATCATCGATCACTATAGCTTCTGCTAATGTTTTCAGGATCTTTTCTGCTAATAATGATGCATCTTTTGAGTGCCGTAATTCTTCCATAATAAGCGTAAATTCATCACCACTTAAACGCGCCAAGGTATCTTCTTTACGAATAATGTCTTTAAGGCGTTTTGCTATGATCTTTAAAACACTGTCTCCTGCGCTATGGCCTAGAGAATCATTAATATGTTTAAACTTGTCCAGATCAATAAAAAAGAGTGCTAATCCCTCTTCATGACGTTTTGCTTTTTCAATCCCCTGTTCTAATCGGTCAGTAAAGAGTACTCGGTTTGGAAGACCTGTCAATGCGTCATGATGGGCTTGATAACGCAAGATCTCTTTTTGTGCAATTAATGCATCTTCAGCTTTTTTACGTTCAGTAATATCTTGTAAATAGCTTACTATTCCGAGAGGATTACTTTTGCTATCTAGGAGGAGAGAAAGAGATAGGTCTGCAAGTACTTTTTCTTTTGATTTCTTAATAAGATTTAAAGTACAACGATATTCTCCTAATTCCATAAGCAGAGGGATATTTTTTGCAAATGTTTCATATGCATCTTTTGCATATAACAGTGAAATATGTTTTCCCATGATTTCATCCACTTTGTATCCAAATAGTGATTCAGATCCTTTATTCCAACTAGTAATGTATCCCTCTAGATCTGTTGTATAGACAGATTCTTGCGTCTGCTGAATCATTTGTGCCTGATGCAATAGTTTAAGTTGGTTCTCTTTCTGCTCGGTGATGTCGGTATGGGTTCCTATCATACGAACAGCTTTACCATTTTCATCAAACTGTACTTTACCTCTGTCATGAATCCAAACCCAATGTCCATCTTTGTGTCTTAATCGATGAATATTTTCATAATACTCTGTTTCACCATTTACATTTTTATAGACATCTGCCCAAGTCTCTTCCACGTCATCAGGGTGAATACGATCATTCCAGCTTGATACATCATTAGGAAGTTCTTCATCCCTGTATCCAAGCATCTCTTTCCAACGGGTAGAAAAATAAACAGAGTTATCAAGAATATTCCAATCCCAGATACCATCATTGCTTCCCTTAAGAGCCAACTCCATACGCTCTTTCAGTTGCTGATTTAATTGGTTACTTTCTTTGAGTGCTTTAGTCTGCTCTTTTACTTCTTCACTGGTAATATTGATAAGGTGTGTTAAAGCTTCGATGGAAGCACTATTGATATCAACGTGTTGCGGTTGTGTGTCCAAGGTGATTTTATGTATTTTGTCACTCTCGCTTAACGAAACCAAAGTCATCGTTTGATTGAACAGATTTTTTTGATTTGAGGTAAAAAACTCCCCATAAGTGAAAAACCCGGAGACAGGGGCAATTTTCTGAAGAGGGAAAACCTCAGATTCAATCTCATCACCCATAAAGTGTCTCCGTGTCATACATGAATAGATAAAAATTCCTTCAGAAGGTTTTTGAGAAGTGGTACCTAGAATGTTATGTGATTTTTTTAGAATCTCTTTAGTGTTTCCATAGCCAATCCTTACGTTTTCTCCTGTATATAGATTTCCTGCAACAATCAGTGAACCGTCATCCTCTTTACCAATAGCCGCTCGGGAGATATATGCACCATTACGATTTACGATTAGGGGAAATTCGACACCGATAGCTGGCAATCCCTTGGAGATATTTTCTCCCAGATAGTGCGCATAGGTATCTACAGTACTTTTCCCATCAATCGTATAGACACGATTTCCTTCAGCTTTAGTGATCGTAAGTTCATTACCAATTGGGTGCCAGTTAAAACTATAATCTGTATGTACATGTAAGTGTTTACTGTTCAAAGTAACTGCAACAGCACCTTGTGTGAAGATATGATCTTTAGTAAAGACCAGGGTCTCTTTAAAGTGATTATTGTCTCCTGCATGACCTCCTGCAACTATGACTTTATCATCTACAGAAGTGATACCATTGAGAAACTCTTCTCCATTTGTATATAAACCGTCTGCAAAAGCAATTAATAGTTTTGTATCATCACCGATCAATGCCTTTGCCAGATATTGACCACTATTATATCCATTG
>NZ_JBFENQ010000123.1:0-5181 GCF_041551015.1 Sulfurovum sp.
AAAACGTGCAAGAGTCTACTGCTCAGCGGAGACTATATTAGGATTTAGAACTGTGGTGGGATTGCCTTTTATAGCACTCCTAGCATACCTACTTGAACCTTCAGTCTCTTATGAAGATTTTATGTCTGCACTACCCTACATGTTTCTCATTGCCACAGGCATCTATGTAGTATCTAAGATCATGTGGATAGAAGCCCTAAACCGTATGTCTATCACAAAACTCTCAGCCATGTTGGCACTCTTACCTATGATGACACTTTTTTTTGCATATATTTATTTAGATGAAGTGCCAGAATTTCGACAAATTATGGGGATCATTCCTGTGCTTGTGGGTGGGTATCTGATTACTAAGCCCATGGAGGGTTAAGGTGTTATTTCATTTTAAGCCAAATTACCCTGACACCAATAGTTAGATATACTTGCATTATGAAAATAAGACTAGGTACATTTAACCTTTTTCAATTTGTAGAGCCTCCTTACTCTTGGTACACAAAAAAAGATAAGTTCAACCAAAGGCAATGGTCTGAAAAGACTACATGGATAAAGAATCAAATTCTAAAAATGGATTGTGATATTATTGGATTTCAAGAAGTATTTTCAAGAAAGGCTTTAAAAAATCTTGTTGAAGACTTAGGTTTTAAATATTTTAAAATTGTGGATGTTGCAAAATTAAGTAAAAAAAATAGATATAAATATGTAACTACTACAGTTGCCATCGCCTCAAAATACCCTATAGAAAACATACAAGTAGTAGAAGTACATGTTCCTAGTATTGACAAGCACAATTTTGAAGGTGTATTTCATTTTTCAAGGATACCTATAAAGGCAACAATAACACTTCCTAACAAAAAAGAACTTTTAGTCTATGTATGTCATTTAAAATCAAATAGACTAAATGAGTTTGAATACGTATTTAATGAAAGCCATAGTTTAGAGCATAAAAAAGAATTGGTATTCAAAGCGTTAGAAGATAAATATTCTACATCTTTAAAACAAAGATTATGTGAAGCATCTTCACTTTTCTTTGATATACAAAAATACAAAAATCTACCCACTGTTCTACTGTGTGATTTAAATGATAAAGAGTTTTCCATCACCATTGATGCATTATCAAATAACAAATACCATGATGATAAAAGCAAAGAAAATTTTGTCTTACATGATGCAAGTTATCAATACAAAGAAGAGGTGTATAATCCTCATCCAGAGGCAAAAGAAGAAAAAAGAAAAGCTACGAGTTATTTTTTAGGAAAGGGAAATGTATTAGATTATATTTTTATCTCACATGATTTTCATAAAAATAACAAAGATAAAATTGCCGAGGTCACTGACTACACTGTTTTAGATGAGCATTTACAAGAAAATAAAGATGGTTCTTTACTTAAAAGTGATCATGCACAAGTAGTTTGTGAATTAACTTTTATTGATGGGAAAATAATCTAGCCTGGCCCCCTTTTACTCGCATTATACAACTCTTTGTAAAATCACCCCTGTGAGTGAATAGCAAGTTATTTAAATAACTAATACCGTCTAAAGAGTATTACAGTATAGTCACGCTTATGAAAAGACAAATGAACACATTACAAAAGGGGTAGAAATTGGTCTACGATAACATAGTCTTAATAGGTTTTATGGGAAGTGGTAAAACTAGTGTGGGTAAAATTCTCGCAAGGCAACTATTTAAAAAATTTGTGGATGTTGATAGTATTATTGAAGTAGAGCAAAACAGTAGTGTTTCTGATATTTTTAAAAATAAGGGCGAAGACTATTTTCGTGCTCTTGAACAAAAATGTATTAATGAACTAACTCAAAAGACGGGTCAAGTGATTGCTACAGGTGGTGGACTACCTATATACAGTTCTATATCAAAGAAGTCTCTCATTGTTTATATAGACGCTGACTTTGAGGTTATACTGAACCGCTTGCCAGCAAAAGAACGTGATAAACGGCCTTTACTTCAGGATGAATCTAGGGCCAAGGCTTTGTTTAACCAGCGTATAGATACATATAAGGAACTAGCAACTTTCAGTGTTGATGCAAACCAAAGCATACCGACTTTTATACATGTTATACGTGATTTTATTTTAGATCAAAGAGTTTTATAATTTGGTAACTATTATTTATTTTGTTTTTCCTTAGACTTAAGAGAGATCCAAATAGATACTACTAATAATAATTTTATACGCTTCATTATGCTTGTTAGAAGCATCACCCGTAATGGTTAAGGTCTCATTGTCTTCATCATAACTAAACATCTGTTCTGTGATCTTAAATGCTGTTTCAAACTCAATATCATTTATCTCATGAAGATTTACATGAATATCACTTGTCCCAATAATGTTAAAACCTATTCTAGTCTCTTCTGCAAACTTTCTATTATCGCCAACATAATATCTTGTTTCAAACTTATTATCATAACCCATAGCAGTGTTGGGGGAGATGTCGTTATTCTTTAAAAAAGTATTGATCTCTTCTCTATTTCTTTCTTCTTTAGTGAGTGCCATATTTACTCCTATACATTTTAACTATTATTATAAACTAATTTGAGCCATAATATAACATTAGGGTGAAAAACCTTGACATTTATCAACACGATTATGGCACATATACATTATAATACTCATAAAGGAATTACTATGGCACTAGTTTATATCGAGCAAGTAGAAGAGATGCGTGTTAATCAGATGCAACAGACTCATGAAGATGAAATCAAGATACTTAATGACATTGACAAGCTTGCCTTCTTACAAGAAAGAGGAGAAGCTACAATGGAAGAACTCGAAAGTAAAATCAATGCATACCTAGACCATGTAAAAGAGCACTTTGCAAATGAAGAAAAACTAATGCGAAAGTACGACTTTCCAAAATATGACATGCATAAAACAGCACATGATATGTTTTTAGAAGAGCTTAACGATGCAGTTAAACTGTGGAAGCGTTATGAAAACATCACTAAAATCACCAACTTTATACGTAGAACACCTGAGTGGATTGTACTGCATGTAAATACAGTAGATGCCCCAACGGCAGATTTCCTCGCTAAAAAAATGGATCAGGTTGAAGGTTGAGTACCTAACACTTTTTTTTAAGAGCAGCCACAACCTGTACCGCAGCTCTCATTAGTAGCGTTATCTGTAGACTCAAGAGACCAATCATCAGTGGAACCACAACCAACATCACAACTAACACCAGTACTGCAGCCAGAGACATAAGTAGCATTCATAGCCACTCTGATTACAAAGTTATCATCTTCAGCTCTTTGAGCATAGAAAGTATGTTTACTGCAGAATTCTTCATTCATAAGTTCAGCGACGATATTTGCATAATTATATGCATCCTTCTGCGTTTGAAATGTATTATTATTTGCGTACTCACTTTTTTTAAAACATTCACATTCTTTTTCCATTTGTACTGTATACATAAAGTGTTTCCTTTAGATTATTAAATTATGGAAGTAGAGGGAAAACTAACTATAGAAGCCCTCCTCTACTTTGTCACACGTCAACTTGTCGGAATGATACCATTACTTACTTATTATCATCAATAATAGCGATATTTCTTTCTAATCTTCTCTATGTCTTTTCCCATTAAATGTAACCACCAACGACAATCTTATTTTTTCATTTGTATCTAATACCAAAAATTCAAAACCTTCGATGACTTCCATTGTTTTTACCAAAACTTTTATTTGTTGTTTCTCTTTCTTTTTTTCTTGTTCTTCATTTTGATAATATTCAATCGTAGAAGGAATTTTTCTTTCCATCGCAACTGTTAATTGATCAAAAAATTCATTTGATATAGGGTTATACATAAGTACCTTTCTTGAAATGTAAATGCTAAACAAAAGTATACTCAAAAAATCAAAGGGGTACTTTTCTAGTTCTTTTACAAAAAATACTAAGCCTACAGGGTATAAACCACAACCAGAAACAGATTTATATGTTACACTACCTACTATTTTAGTTACTATCTAAGAGTTTTACAAGGATTAAAAATGACATATAATGATTGGTATGAAGCACATGCTAAAAAGCATGCAGCGATTATGAAAGAACTTGAAGGCCTCGATGAATATGACACAGTCCAGTACTTTATTTTTGAAAATATGGTAGAAAAAGAGCCAGACTTTTGTGAACTTTACGCTACAAATACCAAATGCCACGAAATGTATGAACTCAACTGCTATATGTGTGGATGTCCACACTTTAGGTTCAACCAATCACCTGTCATGCAAGATGAACTAGAGTATCACTCTGTTTGCTCCATTAACTCAAAACGGGGAAAACGTGCTATCACAAATGGAGAAGTACATCAAGACTGCTCTGGATGTACCATACCGCATGGGGAAGATTATATACTCAGGAATTTTGATCGGGATTGGCTTAAGATGATGGAAAATGTTAAAAATTAGATCTCATTTTACGGTTGGTCGTGGGTTAGTTGATAAAAGGCTGAGTACCATCAAGCCTTATGGAAGCCTAATGGGAATAATATAGTAAAAAGAAGGTGAGTTTTAGTGCTTACCTGACACCTATTCTTTTATAAATCAAAAGATAGATTGGCAAATGCCCCTTCGACACTTTGTGCACTCTTATAGCGGGTAGCAAGTACTCTTACCTTTTTGGTCTGCATATCACATATGGCAATGCGGAAGCTCATACCCATTTGTGGCTCGACGATACAGATGATTTTTCCTTCATATTCTCGTGTGGCGTGGATGATACCCTGTAGTTTTGGGAAAAAGTATTTCGGATAACTTAGCGGTGTGATCTCAACGATCTTTATCTGATCGTGTTTTTCAAGGGTATCGAGTATAAGCTGTGCATCTTCCATACTCTCAAACTGTACACACCAATCATCAAAAAATTTATTGAAATTTTTTAGATCTTCATCTAAAAAACCTCCAGCAAGTGATTGTAAAGCAAAAATTCCCATTTATATTATCCTGTATTTTAAAGGCCGAATATTAGCACAATTCTGGATAAAGACACGAAAAGCGTGTACTGTCATTCCTTTAACCAATGACCAAGTAACACATTGACCACAGTTTCTGTACGTAGGATCCTTTGTCCTAAACTAACAGATGTACATCCTTGTTGGCAAAGTAAGTCAACTTCATAGTCTATCCAACCGCCTTCTGCTCCAATACATAGTACCTTTGGCATATTATCTTTATTGTTA
>NZ_JBFENQ010000124.1:0-5002 GCF_041551015.1 Sulfurovum sp.
ATAAACGTTGTTATGGCCATGACAATGGCAAATAATATCCCAGCAATTGAGATCCATGATTGAAAATAAAAATGTTGTTCCTGAAATTCTAAGAAATTGAAGCCATCAGCATTCCAATCTACAAATACAAATATAATTGAAAGTAAAAAGAGTATAGAAAAGAGATACCAGATTTTCTTCATCACATCATCCTACCTTAAATAAGAATTCATGTAGCTACCCAATCAACTTAAACATAAATATTAATTATAGAATAGATAACTTTATAAAGTTTAACGACTAAACTAACAAAATTAGCTATCAACTACTATCTATTTATTTGATCCTAATTCTTCCATTAGTAAATACTCGCATTGTTTTACATCTTTCTCTTCAGCGCTTACTGAGATTTGGTACAAAAAATACATAACAATTAATATAGCTAGGGTATTTGCCCATCTGTGTATTGTTCTAGTCATTCTATCTCCTATTTAATCTGTATAATTAATTTAGTATTATGTAATAAAGTATTATACATGTTTATAATTAATATTTATGTTTTATGGATGCTTCCATTTCCCTATTTTGCCTAACTACACCAGAAAACTAGACCTCAGACTCATTTATTTTTTATTATAAAGAATGAAAATGATAGAGTCAGAAATCGGGTCTTTTTTATAGTCTTTCTAGATCGTTTCAATCTGCTTTCCTTGGACAAATTTTTTTGAATAAGACTTAAAATTATTTAAAATGTCACGTAGAAGTAAATTTCTAGAGAAATTGATAACAACCTGTCTAATTATCATAAAAAATGTAGTCATGTTTTTGCATTAATTATTATAAAGTCTTATGAAAAACAGTTATAATTATTTATGATAAAGTTTATTTTAATATTATTATCTGTTTCTTATGTATACAGTGCCAATTGGCTTATGATACAAGGTACAGAAAGTTTAGCGACAGAAGATCATCATTTATGGGGTTTTGGACAATTAAGATATATCCATAACAAAGGTAATCTTTATGAAGCCAATGGGGTAAATAAAACTCCCTTTTCATTGAACAAACCTGATCTAAAAAAGCAAGAAACATTCATACTTTCACGTTTAAGAATTGGATTAAGAGGAAAACTTGATAATGAAAATACAATCAACTATTTTATACTTACAGAATTTGGTGAAAACGGGATAACTAATCCTATAGGATATCGACAGCACAATTATGTGACAGACATATCTGTCACATTGAGATATATGCCGATCAATATTAGACTTGGACAATACAAATACCCTGGTAGTGAAGAGGGTTTTATGGCAAGATTTACTTCTCCTTTTATACAGTTTACAACTGTAAGTGACCAACTGATGCTAGAGAGATATATCTCTCCTCAAGTAGTAAATGGAACTATATACCTTGGACTACCAGTACACTCAGTAGGAGCATACAGGGACAGTGGCATACAACTTTTTCAACAAGTCAATCTGAACAAAACAAGCTCGATATCATATGCATATATGTATGGACTAGGTGCAGGGTTACAGATGAATAATGTAAACGATTCTCATCCCACACACTATTTTTATTCTGCATATGAAAAGATACTCGGTAATGTCAAAGGTTATAATACAGAGTCTTTCAAATTTTATGGATGGTATCAAAAAGGAAAAAGGAAACTATTGGATGAACTGTATGATAGAACAAGGTATGGCATAGGTTTAACATATTATGATGGATCAATAAGAGTTGAAAGTGAATACATGAGAGGAAACGGTATGATCTATACAGGTGCAAAAGATACAAATTCCAACCCTTCAGACAATGAGTGGCAATTTGAGATAGAGGCTGACAATAACAATAAAGCTGATGGTTATTATATCGCTGCAACTTATAAATTAAAGCCTCATATTGAAGCCATTGCCAGATATGATGAATATCGCAGAATGAAAAATGTAAGTACCAAAAAGAGGATCATTAAAAACACTACTATTGGATTTTCATATAAATTTGAGGGTCTAAACAGGATTGATTTTAACTACACTTTTTCAAATGCTTACGCTCCGTATAATACTACTGCACAATACATACTGAACAATACCGGAGATATAGCAAGAATTCAATTAACATGGGTATACAAATGATTTCTAATCAACCAAGTTCAAAAAATATAATCTTAACAATAATGGGATTTATTACCATTGTTTTTTTAAGTCATAAACTACTCAATATACGTACAGATGCACTTATCAAAGACAAGTATACCAATGTTGCCAAAGAGATGCAATTTACAACCCAATCTTATATTGATGCAAAAAAAGAGTCAATTTTATTTATAGCACTCTCTCTTGCACATGACCAAAGATATATCAATGCAATTACTTCATCAGGCAAAGCGAATTATGAGCTAGATACATTTTCTAAAAACCTACGCCTTAATACAAAGTATCAAAATGTATGGATCCAAGTCTCTGATAACAAAGGTATAAGTCTATATAGGAGTTGGACAGACAAACATGGTGATGACCTAACTAAAGTGCGTAAAGACATTAAACAGATGATTCGTAATCCAAAAATAATGTTAACCATAAGCACAGGTATTTATGATATGGCTTTTAAAGCTATGGTTCCAATATTTAAAGATAACGAATTTATGGGTACCATTGAAGTCATTTCAAAGTTTAACTCTATAGCTGAACAATTATTAAATAAAGGATTTGAACCTGTATTAGTTGTGGATAAAACATATCATGATCAGATCAAAAAACCTTTTACAAAAATGTTTTTAGGTGATTATTATATTGCAAATTTAAATGCTTCTGAATCAAATCTAAACTATATTCAGAATTTTGGTATTGAAAAACTACTTCATGATAAAAATACATATATAATTAATCACAAAAACAATAGATTTATCACTAAATATATACAAAAAGATATATATGGCAATGATATGGGATATTTTATTTTATTCCACCCATTAGATAAAATTGATTTGAGTCATATCTACTTTTTTCACAATTCAATGCTACTTTTTATCTCCTTTCTCATTATTGGTATATATTTAATATTACAACTGCTTAGTTCAAAACATAATAAAGAAAAAACTGATTTGAGAAATCAGCTTTTATCCAAAGAAGTAGCAGAGAAAAATATTGAATTAGAAGAGCAACATAATTTTTTACAAAACGTGATTAATGGGATAGATCAATCTGTAATGGTTATCGATAAGGAGTATAATGTTTTATTGGCAAATGATGCTGCCAAACAGTATAGTAATAACAGTATACTGCCAGATATATCACAATCAAAATGCTATGAATTGTCACATCATCAGGATCATCCATGTGATGGTGATCAACATGAATGTCCGCTCATAGATACTTTTGATAAACAAGAAAGTATTCAAAGAGTGCATAAACATATCACATCTTCAGGAGAAGAACAATTTGTTGAACTAACAACAACACCACTATATAATAAAAATCATGAACTATATGCCGTCGTAGAGTTAGGTCACAATATTACAGAACATTTAAAAACACAAAAAGTACTTCAAGAACAAAAAGATGAGCTTGATTATCAGGCACATTATGATGCTTTGACTTCACTTCCAAATAGAGTACTGTTTTTAGATAGGCTAAAGCATTCCATGGAGATTGCTAAACGTTATAACAGTCAAGTTGCGTTAATTTTTATTGATTTAGATCATTTTAAAGAGATCAATGACTCAATAGGTCATCATGCAGGTGATTATATACTTCAAGAATGTGCAAGAAGGTTGCAAAGTATGCTACGAAAAAGTGATACTGTGTCAAGGTTCGGTGGTGATGAGTTTACAATTATTTTAGAAAAAATGCACAATGAAAGTCAGATTGTCGATACAATACAACTCATCCTCGATAAACTTCAAGAACCCTATTTTTATGAACATAGAAAATTATACAGTGGTGCTAGTATTGGAATAAGTATCTATCCAGAAAATGGCTCCACCCATCAAGAGTTATTAAAGAATGCTGATGCTGCTATGTACAAAGCAAAAGAAAAGGGTAGAAATACATACAGTTTTTATACACAAGCTATGACAAAAAAAGCTCATGAAAGAGTTATTCTGGAAACTAAACTCAGAGAAGCACTTAAGCGTGATGCATTTACTCTATATTATCAACCTATTATCAATATGAATACAAATAAAGTTATTGGGTATGAGGCATTGCTTCGATGGATAGACTTAGATGGTACTATCATATACCCAGCTAACTTCATATCCACTGTTGAACAGACAGGACTTATTATTGATATTGGGAAAGCCATATTAAAAAGTGTTTTTTTACAAGCAGT
This sequence comes from Sulfurovum sp., assembly GCF_041551015.1. GTDB lineage: Bacteria > Campylobacterota > Campylobacteria > Campylobacterales > Sulfurovaceae > Sulfurovum. The sequence continues at coordinate 4,315 of NZ_JBFENQ010000124.1, forward strand.
CATATGGAAAAAAATAAATATTGACTATGAAAAGATATCAATTAATATTTCTCCTAAACAGCTGAAAGATCCTGAGTTCTTACCTTTTATTGAAAAACTACTACAACATACTAAATGTGATCCTGATTGGATTGAATTTGAGATAATTGAAAGTTTTATCATCGGAGATATTGTTGAAGCGATAAATATTCTCAAAAAAATTAGAAAAATAGGTATCAATATAAGTTTAGATGATTTTGGTACAGGTTATTCATCATTATCGTATCTTAAAAGACTCCCAATAAACAAACTAAAAATTGATAAATCTTTTATAGATGATATACCTTTTGATGAAAATGATAAGATGATTACAAAGACTATTATTAATCTTGCAAAAGATATGAATATTACTGTACTGGCTGAAGGTGTTGAAACAAAAGCTCAAGAGACATTTTTGTTAAAGAACAAGTGTGATTTAGCACAAGGATACCTCTATGATAAGCCTTTATCTATTGATGAAATAAATAACAAATGGAAAACTAATTAGATTTTGTTTGAAATTAAAAAAAATAGTGTCGTGGGACAAATTTGGGACAAAAAATTAGACACGCGGTGAAAAAACTGGAAAATATAAATACGTGAATTATTTTGATTAATCTTCTGGAAGCTAAGTAAATAAGGGGATTGTTTATTGTTTTAATGGTGTCAA
>NZ_JBFENQ010000125.1:0-4987 GCF_041551015.1 Sulfurovum sp.
CATCATAAACACTCATATCACTTAAACTTTTTTTACGCTCTAAGAGTTGCTCATTTTCATAATCGGCAGTAATCACTGTATCTTTTGTATGTTTTTCCAATCTTTTTACATGTTGTTTATGTTTGATTGCACCCGTAGTCAGCACTACACCACTCTCTTCCTCTAACCTAACCTCACCCCATTCTTTAAAACGCAATTTTGCATTACCTTTAATAGTAAGATTTGTTTCAGGTGTAAGTTGGGCTCCGCCAGTGATCTCATAAAGAACCATGCCTGACTCTACTTCAAAAGGATGAGTTATAACATCTGCATGTAAGAGTGTTATACCTCCAAGCAAAAAAATTGTTTTAATATAATGTCTAATAGACATAAGCTTCCTTATCTGTATATTAAGATGATGAATTAATTAAAGTATTGTATCATAATTAAAAACTATAAGAGATATCTACAAAGACCATATCATTATCTTTAATTTCATCAAATATCAAAGAGCCACCTATATAATCAACTACACCGAAATTTGTATTGATTCCCTCACCCAGTTCATATTTGATCCAAGCTCTCTGAAAACCGCCTTCATCTAGTTTTTCTCCATTAAGAGATAGTAGATAATTAGCTGTCAAGGAAGCATTCATGAAATCAGAGCTTACACGAAATGCATGTTGATAACTCTGTTTATTTAATGGGTTAAGTTCGTTCAATAATCTTTCATCATACTCACCAATATCTCTATACACCATATCATAAGAAATTAATGTATCAGCTATTCCTTTGTACTCAAATCCTAAAAGCAGATCACTTCTTGTGAATTCTTTATCATCTGTTGTTGAGTATTTTAGTCCATCAAAGTACGCAAATTCTGTTTTGAAAAGCCAAGACCCTGTAAGGAAATTAAGTGCTGTACCAAACATATTGACTTTATCATGCTCAATACGAGCAATAGGAGTAAATACATCTACAGCATGTCCTTCATCATCATGTATACGTGCTGCATAAAAATTGATATCCCAACCTGTAAACTCGCCACCTACAGAAAGTGCATACGTGACATCTGAGTAGTCTTTATCATCTGGAGTAGCAAAAGGTGCAGGATAAAAAACTGAACCATAAGGAGGTTTTTTAGAAAAGCGTTGCTCCAATATGGCTATAGGTGTCACACGCCAGTCACCTATAAAGTAATCAAACTTAGCCATAGTCACTGGTAAACGTAAATCTTCTATATCAACCATACCTGGACGACGGTTATCTAGCGGGTTTAGTACATCTGTGACCCTAATAGTATCACTACGTCCCCATACCACAACCTGACGCCCTAATTTCATGTCAAAGATATCGGTAATTTTTCCTTCTATATAAACATCAAAAAGTTCTACTTCACTTCTTAGTTCATTTAACTCATCTTGTGAAAATTCTTCACTTCCTTTAATGTCATAAATGGCATCATAGTAGGCTTTCATATTTACCTTGAACTTAAAACCGTTTTCAAATTTATATTCATAATCCAATAAAAGTGAACTTTTTAATGAGGAGATATTGTCATGGGGTTTATCATTGTAGAGTGAATATGCTATCTGCTCTGTTAATTTTCCCGTAAATCCAGATACAAGTGTGCTAGTTTCATCATTCATTTCATTATTACTTACAGCAGTGTCATCAAATCCATCAAGAAATTCATTGTCTTCATTCTTTTTATCATCTGTAATAGTAACTGATACATCATCAAAACCATCCAACAAAGTATCTTCAGCACTCTTCTCTTGAGTAACAGTAACAGGGCTATCATCAAATCCACCCATTGCTTCATCTACATCATCAGCATAAGCGTGAAAACTCAACAAAGCAATGATAGAAAAAACTGATAAAAGATTCTTAGACAATTCACATCCCCTTTTCTAGTCGACGTGTAGTAAACATACTGTCATCTATGGGATTATTGAGTTTTATATGACTAAATTTCAAGATGGTCTTATGCTCTGTACTTTTACCTTTCTTCGTCGTCATCGTCATTTCATCTGCAAGCCATACCCCTTTTTCCTGGTGTAACCGTACCACATCAAGATATTTCTTCTTATTGCTTTTCATAAATCCTATGGAACGTACTACCATATAGTTATCTTGTCTTACAAGGGCTATAGTTTTTGTATATCCAGACTCTTTTACAATTTCTTCACTACGAGGTATAGCTTCTATCATCCATGCTTTTTTACCTCTAACTTCTGTTTCTTTAAGCAGTTTAAAATCATAATCTTCCAGATCTCTATCAGTCATATCAAAATAAGAAAAATCTGAACCCATAAAACTTGAACTCTTATCTGAAGTAGGAATACGTTTTACTTTTTTAAGTGCAGGAAGATAAAGCCACTGATCATCATCTTTGCTTGAATCGTCATAATCATAAGTCAAAAAAGCTGTGTTTTTTACATCTGCAGGACTTTTAAAGAACATAATACGATGTTCATCTTTCCCAAAATCTTTTCCATAAGACTTGATATCCCGATTTCTTTTCTTTCCATTTTTATCGATAAGGATCATGAGCATATCCTGCTCTAAAGTTTTGCCATCATCCCTGGCATCTACTTTTTCCATGATCGCTCTTGCTTTAGCATCATCTGCTAAAAGATGTGTTGTAACAAGTGAAAATCCTAATGTAAGTGTAAATAATAGTTTTTTTGTATTCATTTTCTTTCCTTTAATTATTTTATCCAGCCACGTTTAGCAGCTACTATCATAAGTGCAGGAGCCAGTAACAGATCAGCTAGGAGTGCCAAGATTATCACTGTACCTGTAAGCAGTCCAAAGTTCTGTACAGAAATCATATTTGCGAACATATAGGCATAAAAACCTAATGACAACACGATCGTAGTAATCACCATCGCTTTACCCGTAGTAAAGAACGTCTGTTCTATGGCTTTAGCACTGTCCCCACTCTCTAAGTAGTATCTTCTAAAATTGTGTAGGAAATGAATAGTGTCATCCACCGCAAGTCCTATGGCGATGGACCCAATAAGCAGCGTAAACATATCAAGTGGTATATGTGTAAAATACATCAACAATAACCCCATAATAATTGGTGTAAGGTTTGGTATCATACTTAACAGACCAATACGTACTGAACCCAAAATAAGTATCATCATAAAAGCAATGCCAACAAAAGCGATAAAATAACTTGTCACTGATGAACTGATGGCATGAGAAAAAGTGTTGATAAGTAGAGGAATCATCCCTGTAGTCACAACTTTATCATCTGGAAAAGTTTTTGTAGCTATCTCTTTGACATATCCCAACACCTCTGTAGCGTGTACAGCATCCGTCCAAGGAAGCTTAATACTGATACGTGCTTTAGAAATCTGGCTGTCCACTACGTCTTCCAGATCATCCGAACCCGAGTTTTCAAACAGTAACAACTCTTGAGAAACAAGATCCGCATTGTCTGGTATCGTATAATACTCTTCTTTATTTTCATGTAATGCTCTATTGGTTTCTTTCACGATAGTTGCAATGGAAACCACTTTTCCTATATGTGTATAGCTATCTACATACTGTTCCATCTCTTTAGAGAGTTTATTGAGTTTATCCAGTCTGACAGGGTCATTCCACCCATTCTCTTTCTGGGTATCTATGATCAGTTCTATGGTTACTGAGCCATTTAATTTTTCGTCTATCGTTTCTGTAGAGATACGGTCATAACTGTCTGGTTGGAACCATTTAAGTGGGTTATGTGAAAGTTCGATCTTTGTTGCAGCAGCCAATGCCACCACTACCAAAACAACACTGACTGCAATGATACTTTTATAATGATTGACAGGAATAACAGAAAGTTTTTCCATAAATCTATCTAATTTTCCTGCTTCTGTTTTTACCTTTTGTTTCATCTTAGTGATACTCAAAAGAGCAGGAAGCAGTGTAAGTGTTAAAAACAATGAGATCATGACTCCAAGCGAAGCAAACATACCCAGGTCTGAAATAGGGGCTACTTCAGAACCAGAAAATGATCCTACACCTATGGCAGTTGTTACAGAGGTCATGGCAATGGCTAGTCCAGAGTGTCCTAAAGTATATTTAATGGCTTCTCTCTTATCTCCGGTCGTATTAAAATTATCAAAAAATATAGAAAGTATGTGTACTGTGGCACCGATACTTACAGCCAAAAGAAGAGATGGGACTATTTGCGTAGGAAGTTTAAATGCTACCCCGCTCCATGCCATGGCACCTACGGTTGCAAGCAAAGAAAGAATGATCACAAAAAGCGGATAGAATACTGCAGAAGCACGTCTAAACATAACAAATAGAAATACAAGGATAATGAGAAATGTAATACGCATAAACTTTTGCATATCTGCCTGCATCTGAGACTTAAGCGCATGATTCACAGAAGGAGAACCTGCCACATAGATCTCTATACCCTCTTGTTTATATTTTTGGGCTATCTCTAATATGGCTGAAACTAACTGTGCATTTTCTTTATCTGTCAAAAATGCTCTCTCTTTAGTTTCATCTATTTCACGTTCAGTATCATCACCAAAACCTTCGTCAAAAGCATCTACATCTGACACCTTTTCCTCACCTTCATGAGAATAAGCATCTGTTTCTATAACCAGGGTAGTCATCTTTCCATCTCTACTTATAAAAAGATCTTTATAAAAGTGTGATGCTAAAGCGCGTTGCTTAATGTCATCCACTTCTGCTTGTGTCACAGGGAAAGGTTCTAACAGGTCATCAGTGATAAGTTTATCTCCATCACCTCTGGTATTTCTTACATTATAGAGTGATGTGATATCATCCACAAAAGGTACATTTGATTCTATTTCATCATGCAGGGATTTAAGTGTATTGAAAAACTTTAATGTAAAGATATTATCACTTTTCAAAGCTACGATAACACGTTCATCACGTCCAAACTGTGCTCTAAATGCATTATATTCCAAAAGTACCGGATCATCATCATGCATAAAGCCTTCAGTAGAAGTGTCCATCTTTATCTGTGGAA